>DASWOO010000461.1:0-3578 GCA_036404335.1 Kofleriaceae bacterium | reverse complement strand
GCGACAGGTGGAACTGGTCCTGCCAGCGGAACTCGAAGCGCGCCTTGGAGAGCGCGTCGTCGCGGAGGTGCGCGCCGGGATGGCCCTTCGCGAGGTCCGCTGCGTGCGCCGCGATCTTGTACGCGATGACGCCGTCCTTCACGTCGTCGCGATTGGGGAGACCGAGGTGCTCCTTCGGGGTCACGTAGCAGAGCATCGCGGTGCCGAACCAACCGATCATCGCGGCGCCGATCGCGCTGGTGATGTGGTCGTAGCCCGGCGCGATGTCGGTCACGAGCGGTCCGAGCGTGTAGAACGGCGCCTCCTTGCAGAGCTTCATCTGCAGGTCGACGTTCTCCTTGATCTTGTGCATGCCGACGTGGCCGGGGCCCTCGATCATCGTCTGCACGTCGTGCTTCCACGCGATCTCGGTCAGCTCGCCGAGCGTGTCGAGCTCCGCGAGCTGCGCGCGGTCGTTCGCGTCGTACGTCGAGCCCGGGCGCAGGCCGTCGCCGAGCGAGAACGAGACGTCGTACTTCTTCATCACCTCGCAGATCCGCTCGAACTCCGTGTAGAGGAAGTTCTCGCGGTGATGCGACAGGCACCACTTCGCCATGATCGAGCCGCCGCGCGACACGATGCCGGTCATCCGGCTCGCGGTGTACGGGATGTAAGCGAGGCGGACGCCGGCGTGGATCGTGAAGTAATCGACGCCCTGCTCGGCCTGCTCGATCAGGGTTTCGATGAACAGATCGATGGTGAGCTTCTCGGGGTCGCCGTTGACCTTCTCGAGGCACTGGTAGATCGGCACGGTGCCGATCGGCACCGGCGAGTTGCGGATGATCCACTCGCGGGTCTCGTGGATGGACTTGCCGGTCGACAGGTCCATGACCGTGTCGGCGCCCCACTTGATCGACCAGCGCAGCTTGTCGACCTCCTCGCCGATCGTCGAGGTCACCGCCGAGTTGCCGATGTTGGCGTTGATCTTCACCAGGAAGTTCTTGCCGATGATCATCGGCTCGCTCTCCGGGTGGTTGATGTTGGCCGGCAGGATCGCCCGGCCGCGCGCGATCTCGTCGCGGACAAATTCCGGTGCGACGTTCTCGCGCAGCCCGACGAACCGCATTTCCGGCGTGATGATGCCGCGCCGCGCGTAGTGCATCTGCGACCGGTTGCCGACCGGCTCCTCGGCCGCGCGCGCGTCGATCCACGGCTTGCGCAGCTTGGGCAGGCCGTGGTGCGGATCGATGCCCTGCGGGCCGGAGGTGTCGTAGACGTCGAACGCCGGCTCGCCGCCCTCGAGGTGGATGCGGCGGACCGGGACCTTGAGGCCGTCGCGCTCGACGTAGACCTTCTCCGACGCCGGGAATCCGTCGATCGCCGGCAGGTTGGCGACCGGGTCGGGGCCGACCTGGGTCAGCGAGCGCTTGCCACCGTTGCCGTTGCCACTGCCGTTCGTTTGATCGTGACCGTTGGTGCTCATCGTGTCCTCCCTACGCCGGCATTACCCGGATCAGGTTCTGGGGTCGCACTGGTGTGCCTCTCAGCCCGCGCCGTGGCGACGAGCTCCCCCGTGTGAGTGGGACTACCTACTTATCGTGGCGACCCTACCCCAGCCTCGGAGGAGGCGCCACGCCGTTCAGACGTGATTGATCGAATAGAACGCGTCGTCGAGCGCGGCCATCATCACGTCGGCGCTCGGGAACCTGTGCGCCGGGTCCTTGACCAGCGCGCCCTCGACCAGCGCGCACACCTCCGCCGTGGTCCAGGCGGTGTGGCCCACGACCTCGTCGAGCCGCGGCGGCCGCGCCCGCGCGTGCATCATCATCAGCTTGAGCGGGTCGGGATCGTAGAACGGCAGCCGGCCGGTCAGCATCTCGAACAGCATCACGCCGATCGAGTACAGGTCGGTGCGCACGTCGACCGCGCGGCCGAGCGCCTGCTCGGGCGACATGTACGCCGGCGTGCCGACGACCAGGCCGGTGCTGGTCAACGCCGCCGCGCCGAACGCGGCCTGGGCATCGCCGAGCAGCTTGACGATGCCGAAGTCGATGATCTTGATCCGCTCCCAGCCGCCCATGTCGACGAGCAGCAGGTTATCGGGCTTGAGGTCGCGGTGGACCAGCTGCTGCTGGTGGGCGTGGCCGACGCCGTCGAGGATCTGCCGGGCGGTGACCAGCGCGCGGCGCGGCTCGAGCGCGACCCGGGCGCCCCGGTTGCCGTCGGCGGGCAGCTGGGCGTGGGTCAGGGTCCGGCCGACGACCATCTCCATCACCAGGAACAGGTAGCCGGCCTCGACGAACACGTCGGTCGCCGCGACCAGGTTGGGGTGATCGAGCATGCGCAGCGCGTTGGCCTCGCGCGCGAACCGGCGGGTGACGTCGGCGTTGCCGTTGACGTCGGAGATCGGCGCCTTGAGCGCGTAGCGCCGGCCGTCGTTGTCCTCGACCTCGTAGACCCCGGCCATGCCGCCGCGGCCCAGCGGACGGATCACGCGGTACCGGCCGATCCGGGTGTCAGGCTCGATCGCGAGTCCGGTCACGCGCCGACGACGATAGCAAAGTCCGGCCGCGCAACGCGATCACCCCGGCAAGCATCTCATGCCATGCTAGGACTTCCTCATGGAACGACACCTCCCCATCGTCGGTGGCGCTCCCGCCGACCCGCCGCCCGTCGACCTGACCGCCGACGAGCTCGAGACCGAGATCCGGCGCCTCAAGCGCGAGCGCAACGCCGTGATCCTCGCCCACTACTACCAGGAGAGCGAGCTGCAGGACCTCGCCGATCACGTCGGTGACTCGCTGCAGCTGTCGCAGGCCGCGGCGACGACGCAGGCCGACGTCATCGCGTTCTGCGGCGTGCACTTCATGGCGGAGACCGCGAAGATCCTCAACCCGAACAAGATCGTCGTGGTCCCCGACCTGGCCGCCGGCTGCTCGCTGGCCGACGGCTGCCCGGCGCCGATATTCGAGCGCTGGCTGGCCAAGTACCCCGATCACACCGTGGTCAGCTACATCAACTGCAGCGCCGAGGTGAAGGCGCTGTCCGACGTGATCTGCACGTCGTCGAACGCGGTCAAGATCGTCAAGGCGCTGGGCGATCGCAAGATCGTGTTCGCCCCGGATCGCCACCTCGGCGCGTTCGTCGCCAAACAGGCGCAGCGCCCCGATCTGGTGTGCTGGCAGGGCGCCTGCATCGTCCACGAGACGTTCAGCGAGCGCCGGCTGCTCGAGCTGATGGCGCAGCACCCCGACGCCGAGGTGATCGCCCACCCCGAGTGCCACGACGGCATCCTGCGCCACGCGAGCCACATCGCGTCGACCAGCGGGCTGATCGACCACGCGGTCAAGAGCCCCCGGCAGGCGTTCATCGTCGCGACCGAGGCCGGCATCCTGCACAAGATGCAGCAGGCGGCGCCGGGCAAGACGCTGATCGCCGCCCCGCCCGACGACGAGAGCTGCGCGTGCAACCTGTGCCCGCACATGCGGCGCAACACGCTCGAGAAGCTGTACCTGGCGCTGCGCGATCTGCAGCCGCAGGTCGATGTCCCCGAGCCGGTGCGGATCCGCGCGCTCGCGCCGATCCAGCGGATGCTCGAG
>DASWOO010000460.1:0-1621 GCA_036404335.1 Kofleriaceae bacterium | reverse complement strand
GATCCGCGCCGACGCCGTGGTCGGCGACGCCGGCGTGCTGATGCTGACCGCCAAGGGCGAGGCGGAAGACCGGATCCTCGGCCTCGAGGTCGGCGCCGATGACTACGTGATCAAGCCCTTCGTCGTCCGCGAGGTCGTGCTGCGGGTCACGGCGCTGGCCAACCGGCTCGCCGAGCGCCGCGCCCGGCCCACGGCCAGCGACGCGAGCGGCACGATGAAGGTCGGGCCGATCGAGCTCGACCCGATCACCCACGACGTCAAGATCTCCGGCGTGCCGACCCAGCTCCGGCCGCTCGAGTACAAGCTGCTCCAGCTCCTGGTCGGCGACCCCGGCCGGGTGTTCTCGCGCGAGGAGCTGCTCGAGCAGGTGTGGGAGATGCGCGGCGACATCAACACCCGCACCGTCGACGTCCACGTCCGCCGGCTCCGGGTCAGCCTCGGCCCGGCCGCCGACGTGATCGAGACCGTGCACGGCTTCGGCTACCGCGCCAAGCGATAGCGAGCTAGGCTCAGCGCTCTGCGCAGCTCGCTCCGCAACCGCCTGCTGGTCACGTTCGTCGCGCTGGTCATCATCGTCGGCGCCGGCACCCTGTTCGCGATCGAGCGCACCCTCGCCGAGGACCTGACGGCGTCGCTCGACAACCGGATGACCAAGCAGGGCAACGAGGTCGCCGGCTGGCTGTCGATCGCGGGTCACCCGGATCGCCTGGCGCCGCGCCTCGCCGCGGTCACCGGCACGCGGATCACGATCGTCGGCGCCGACGGCCTGGTCCAGGGCGACTCGCTCGAGCCCGGCACGATCGGCCGGCCGATCGGCGACGCCTGGGAGGTCTCGCGGGCGCGGCGCGGCGAGGTCGGCCACGCGATCCGGCTCCTGCGCGACGACGGCCCGCCGCAGTACCTGGTCGCGGTGCCCGCGGAGGGCGGCCGGGTGGTCCGGCTCGCGGTGCCGCTCGACGACGTGCTCGACACCCGCGCGCGGATGCGCAACCGGCTGCTGGTCGGTGCCGGCTTCGGCCTGATCGGCTGCCTGGTGCTGTCGTGGATCTTCATCCGCACGCTGACCCGGCCGCTGCAGACGATGACCCACGCGTCGGAGAAGCTGGCGCTCGGCGACTACGGCGTGCCGCTGCCGCTCGACTCCGGCGGCGAGATCGGCGTGCTGGCGCGCGCGATGAACAAGATGACCAACGAGGTCAAGGCCCGGGTCGGCGAGCTGACCGAGCAGCGCGATCTGCTGTCGGTCGTGGTCGGCGGGCTGGTCGAGGGCGTGGTCGTGGTCAAGCGCGACGGCGGCGTGGCGCTGGTCAACGACGCGGCCCGGCCGCTGCTCGGCGACGACGGCACCACGCCCGCGCCGCTGGCGCCGCTGGTCAGCCGCGCGCTCGCCGGCGAGCAGGCCGACGCCGAGCTCGAGCTGGTCGGCCGATTGGTCCGGGCCAGCGCCCGGCCGCTGGGTGACCCCGGGGCGATCGTCGTCCTGTACGACGTGACCCGGCTGCGCGCGCTCGAGGCGGTGCGCCGCGAGTTCCTGTCCAACGCGGCGCACGAGCTGCGCACGCCGGTGACATCGATCCAGGGCTACGCCGAGACCTTGCTGGCCGGCGGCGTCGACGGCGAG
>DASWOO010000459.1:0-2312 GCA_036404335.1 Kofleriaceae bacterium | reverse complement strand
CCGCCCTGCACGACGACGGCGACGGCGGGGACGCGGGCCGACGCGGACAGCCGGGCGAGCAGGTCCGGGGCCAGGCCCTCCCTGGCGACGGCGTAGGGCACGCGCGCGCCGGTGAGGATCGAGCCGTTCATCGCCGAGATCGCCGAGATCGTCATGGCGACGGCGACGAGCGCCGCGGCCGGGCCGCCGAGGAACACGCGAGCGGTCTTGGCGGCGATCGCCGGGGCGCCGGGGTGGTCGGTCGAGCTGGCGGTGAGGATCTCGGCGAACGGCAGCGCGTGGAAGTAGCCGAGGTTGATCAGCGCGTAGGTCGCGAGCACCGCGAACATGCCGTAGATCGTCGCGCGCGGCAGGTTGCGCTGCGGGTCGCGGATCTCGCCGGCGACCATCGGCAGGTTGTTCCAGCCGTCGTACGCCCACAGCGCGGCGAGCACCATCGCGCCGAACGCGCCGAAGCCCGGGAAGCCGCCGGAGCCCTCGCGCAGGTGGCTCCAGCTGCCGTGCGAGGTGGTCAGCGCGCCGGCGACCAGGCCGAACATCATGACCAGCTTCATCACGGTCAGCACGGTCTGCAGCGCGCCGCCCGAGCGCACGGTGAGGCAGTTGAACGCGGTGAACACGACGATCAGGCCGACGCCGACGACCTGGATGCCGCCGAACCGGTCGAGCGAGATCGCCGAGCTCAAGAACGTGGCGCTGCCGATCGCGTAGGCGGCGACCGAGCCGGGCGTCGCGATCCAGAACCGGTTCCACGCGTAGAGGTACGCCATGCCCGGGCTGTAGCCCTGGCGCAGGTACACGTACTCGCCGCCGGCCGACGGGAACATGCCGCCGAGCTCGGCGTAGGTCATCGCGCCGGTGAACGACAGCGACGCGGCCACCGCCCACGCGATCAGCACCCACAGCGGCGAGCCGCCGAGCTGCGACATCACCGTGGTCTTGAGGAACACGCCGGTGCCGATCACGGTGCCGACGACGATCGACGCCGACGCCCACGGCCCGAGGCCGCGGACCAGGGTCGGCTTCGCCGCACCCGGCGCGGACGTGAGCGTTGCGGGGGAGCGCACGCCATCGGTTGTACCGTGTACGCTGGCCGCCGTGCAGGTTCACTTGATCGACGGCACCTACGAGCTGTTCCGCCAGTGGTTCGGCGCGCCGCAGGCCCAGGCCCACGGCCGCGAGGTCGGCGCCGTCCGCGGCCTGGTGCGCAGCCTCGCGATGCTGCTCACGAAGTCGGTGGCGCCGCGCGCCGACGGCGAGCCCGATCGCCTGCCGATGACGCACGCGGGCGTGGCGTTCGATCACGTCATCGAGTCGTTTCGCAATGACCTGTTCGCCGACTACAAGACGGGCGCGGGCGTGCCCGAGGCGCTGATCAGCCAGTTCGAGCTCGCCGAGCGCGCGGCCGAGGCCCTGGGCCTCGTGGTGTGGCCGATGGTTGAGTTCGAGGCCGACGACGCGATCGCCACCGCCGCCGCCCGGCTCGCGGCGGACCCCGGCGTGACGCGCATCCTGATCACCGCCGTCGACAAGGACATGTGCCAGTGCGTCGTCGGCCGCCGCGTCATCTGCTGGGACCGGTTCAAGGACCAGGTGCTCGACGAGGCCGGCGTGCTCGCCAAGCACGGCGTCGCCCCGGCCTCGATCCCCGACTGGCTCGCCCTGGTCGGGGACACCGCCGACGGCATCCCCGGCCTCGACGGCTTCGGCAAGTCCAGCGCCGCGAGGTTACTCAACGCCTACCCCAGGCTCGCCGAGATCCCCGACGATCACACCGCCTGGTCGGTGACCGTCCGCGGCGCGGACAAGCTCGCCGCCACCCTGCGCGGCCAGCGCGCCGACGCCGACCTCTACCGCGTCCTCGCCACCCTGCGCACCGACTGCCCGATCACTTGCGACGCCGCCGCCTTGCAGTGGCGCGGCGTCGACCGGGCCAAGCTCGACGCGATCTGCGCCGAGCTCGACATCTCACCGGCGAGCCTGCGGATCTAGGACGCTCAGTTGAACCAGTAGCGGATGCCGATCGAGGCGTCGAAGTCGATGTACGCGTCGTGGACGTAGCCGCTGTAGAAGTCGAGCGTCGGCACGATCTGGAAGAAGATGTCGAGCGGCGCGTTGTTGAAGTCAAAGGCGATGCCGAGCGGCACGCGGACGCCGAACGCGGAGACCCGGGTGTCGCCATCGCGCTCGGCGCGTCCGTCGGCGTAGGTGAAGGTCCAGAACCGCGCGCCGATGCCGATGTAGAACGGCAGCTCGAAGTCCTCGGCGCTGGCGAGCGAGACCGGGTGCCAGAGGTAGTCGCCGTAGAGGTT
>DASWOO010000458.1:0-6122 GCA_036404335.1 Kofleriaceae bacterium | reverse complement strand
CGACCAGCGCCTCGCCGACCGCCAGCATCATCTGCGTGTCGTCGGTGACCAGCGCCGCCGGCTCGCGCGGCCCGTCCGGCGGCCAGCGCGCCACGATCTGCTCGACCCGCAAGAACTCCGTCGGCGCGCCCAGCGCATCGCCCAACGCCGCCCCGAACAAACAACCAGCTGCCTTCCCGCTCATACGTTCGGAGGTTATCAAAATGACGGGCTGCGTCGAGCGCGAATGCAATTGACGATGATCGAGCGGCGCGTGTAAACGTTTACCTGGCGGATGTAAACGATTACATGGCGAAGCGAGCACCCACCGGCCGGCCGCGTCCGGCGACGATCACGGACGTCGCCGAGGCGGCGGGCGTGTCGGTGGCGTCGGTGTCGCGGGTGATGAATGGCCACGACAACGTCCTGCCGGAGACGCGGCAGCGGATCGCCGAGGTCATCGCGCGGCTGCGCTACGTGCCGCACTCCGCCGCGCGGGGCTTGATCACCAAGCGGACGCAGAGCATCGGCGTGCTGCTGCCCGATCTGTACGGCGGGTTCTTCTCCGAGCTGATCCGCGGGATCGATTCGGCGGCGCGCGAGCACAAGCTCCAGCTGCTGCTGTCGAGCTCGCACGGCGACGCGGCCGAGATGGTCGCGGCGATCCGGGCGATGCGCGGCCGGGTCGAGGGCCTCCTGGTGCTGGCGCCGCAGCTCGACGCCGCCGGGCTCGGCGAGCTCGAGGCCGACGTGCCGACGGTGTTCATGAACAGCCGGGTCGCGGCCGGCGCGTCGGCCGGCGCGATCGCGGCGTCGCTGTCGATCGACAGCTACCGCGGCGCGCGCAAGATGATGCGCCACCTGATCCGCCGCGGCCACCGCGCGATCGCGCACATCTCCGGGCCGGTCGACAACTTCGACGCCCACGAGCGCGAGCGCGGCTATCGCGACGAGCTGGCCCGCGCGCTGCCCCGGGCGCGGCCGCTGGTGATCCGCGGCGACTTCACCGAGGCCTCGGGCTACGCTGCCGGCCGCCAGCTCGGCTCGAGCAAGACCCGGCCCGACGCCGTGTTCGCCGCCAACGACGTGATGGCGATCGGCTGCCTCGCGGGCCTCGACTCGCGCCTCGTGCAGGTCCCGCGCGACCTCGCCGTCGCCGGGTTCGACGATATCCCGCTCGCCGCCTACGTCCGGCCCGCGCTGACCACGATGCGCGTCCCGATCGTGGAGCTCGGCCGCGCCGCGGTCACCCAGCTCGCCGCGGCGATCGCGGCCCCCGCGCCCGTGCGGCTCGTCGTCCAGCAGCTCTCGCCCGAGCTGGTGGTGCGCGAGTCCTGCGCGCCATCCCGCAAGCCATCCGCCAAACAGTCCGCCAAGCAGCCAGCCAAGCGACGGAGTCCCCGATGACGCAGCCTGTTCATAGCTCACCCGTTCTACGACCGCAGTACCGCCGCTGGCTGTTCACGCTGGCCACGGCGATCGGCACCACCGGGGCGCTCGCCCTCGCCGCGCCGTCCGCCCACGCCCAGCGCGTGACCGGCACGATCCAGGGCAAGGTGGTGCGCGCCGGCGAGGTCGCGGGCGGCGCCAAGGTCACCGCGACCAACCTGTCCAACGGCGCGGTCGTCGAGGTCACGGCGGACGCCGGCGGCCGCTACGTGCTCGCCGGGCTCAGCCCGGGCCAGTACCTGATCGCCGTGGCCTCGAACGGCCAGGAGTCGACCGACTACGTCGACCTCGGCACCGGCCAGACCCTCGACAGCAACTTCGATGTCGCCGCCGAGTCCGCGAGCCGCGGCACCGAGCGGATCGAGGTCAGCGGCAAGCGGTTCGAGAACCGCACGACCGAGGTCGCGACCAGCGTCAGCCAGGAGCAGATCCAGAACCTGCCGCAGAACAGCCGCAACTTCCTCAACTTCGCGCAGCTGGCGCCCAACGTCCGGCTGTCGACCGACGAGCAGCGCAAGAACTTCACCTCCGGCGGGTTCCCCGCGCCGTCGATCAACGTGTTCATCGACGGCGTCAGCCTCAAGAACAACATCAACGACGGCGGCATCATCGGCCAGGACTCGAGCCGCGGTAACCCGTTCCCGCAGCTGGCGATCGAAGGCTTCCGCGTCCTGACCCAGAACTACAAGGCCGAGTACGAGCAGGCCAGCTCCGCGATCGTCTCCGCCGTCACCAAGTCGGGCGGCAACGACGTCCACGGCTCGTTCTACGGCTCGCACCAGGACCGCAACGTCCAGTCGATCGATCCGTTCACGCAGAAGCTCGGCAACCAGAAGCCGGACTACCTGCGCACCCAGGTCGGCGGCCTGCTCAGCGGCCCGATCATCAAGGACAAGCTGTTCGCGATCGCCACCTACGAGGGCAACTTCCAGAACCGCGACGCGACGGTGACGCTCGGCAACCCGACGCCGGATAACCTCGCGCGGTTCGGCAAGTACCAGGGCAGCTACGCCAGCCCGTTCCGCGAGCACCTCGGGTTCGCCAAGCTGACCTACCTGCCGACCACCGCCGACACCGTCGACCTCAGCTTCAACATCCGGCGCGAGACCGACATCCGCGACTTCGGCAACGCGACCGCGCGCGAGAACGCCGACAACGTCCGCGACAACACCGCGAGCGCGATCCTGCGCTATCAGCATCGCGCCGACAGCGGCCTCATCAACGAGGCCAACGCCCAGTTCCTGCTTGCCCAGTTCAACCCCGTCGCGATCAACCCCGATCTGATCGAGCAGGACTACAACGGCGTGATCCGGATCGGCGGGCGCGACACGAGCCAGGACATCGTCCAGCGCACGTTCAACTTCCGCGACGACGTCACGGCGCCGACGATCGAGGCCGCCGGCATCCACCAGTTCAAGGCCGGCGTCAAGGTCTCGCCCCAGCACTACAAGATCGATCGCGCCCAGTACAGCACCCCGCTGTTCCAGTACAAGGTCGACCCCGCGCTCGGCCTCGACTTCAACGCGCCGTACGAGGCGAGCTTCGGCGTCGGCAGCCCGGCGGTCACCGCGACCAACGTCCAGCTCGGCGCGTACATCCAGGACGACTGGCAGATCGATCGCCTGACCCTGAACCTCGGCGTGCGCTGGGACGTCGAGACCAACCCGATCAACAACGACTTCAAGACGCCCGACAACGTCCGCGCGGCGATGCTCGCGCTCGCGCCGACGATCGCGGCGATGAACGGCCCCGACTTCTTCAAGGTCAACGACTACCTGACCGACGGCAACCAGCGGCCGATCGACTTCAGCCAGGTCCAGCCGCGCATCGGCCTGAGCTACGACCTGACCGGCGACCAGCACACCGTCGCGTTCGCCGGCGCCGGCCGCTACTACGACCGCACGCTGTTCAACACCACGGTCGACGAGAAGCTGCGCCTGCAGTACCAGATCCGGACGTTCGAGTTCTCGCCCGACGGCCAGCCGCGCAACGGCCAGCCGACGATCATGTGGGACCCGAGCTACCTCAGCAAGGCCGGCCTGCAGGGCCTGATCGATCGCGGCACGGCGCCCCCGCCCGAGATCTTCCTGATCGACAACCACACCAAGTCGCCGCACAGCAACCAGTTCAGCGCCGGCCTGCGCCAGACCGTCGGCCCGGTCAACCTGACCGGCACGTTCAGCTACATCCGCGGCTACAACGGCCTGGGGTTCTACCCGGCCAACCGCCAGCGCACCGGCGACCGCAACTTCCTGCCGGTGCCGGGCGGCCTGGGCAACGTCGAGATCTCGTCGGACGAGATCGAGAACAAGTTCACCGGCGTCTACCTCACCGCGGAGAAGCCGTACAGCGAGGCCTCGCCGTGGGGCGTGAGCGCGACGTACACGCTCGGCTGGTCGAAGGTCCGCGGCGACACGTTCAACTTCGACTTCCCGTCGATCATCGACACGCCGTGGACCCCGGCCGACTCCGACGAGCGCCACCACCTGGTGCTGACCGGCATGGTCATGCTGCCCGAGCAGTTCATGATCTCGACGCTGATGCAGTTCGGGACCGGCGCGCCGTTCAACGTCATCGATCAGTCGGCCGGCACCGGCCCGCTGCAGGTGTTCCACCGCAATGGCGATCGCCCGGATGACTTCCTGCCGTTCAAGCAGATCGACCTGCGGCTCGCGAAGTTCCTCAAGACCGCGCCGGGTCACCGCATGTCGGCGTTCGTCGAGTGCTTCAACGTGTTCAACTGGTACAACTATGACCCGCGCTCGCGCGATGGCCTGATCCCGCCGCTCAGCACCGGCATGCCGAACGCCAACTACGGCAACCCCGGCTCGCTCAACGGCCCGACCCGCGCGTTCCAGGTCGGCTTGACCTATGACTTCTGATCGGGCCCTGGCGATCACGGCGGCGGTGGCGCTGGGCTGCGGCGCGGCGCCCGGCACGCCGGCGGGCCCCGCCCTGTCGGCCGCGGACAGCGCGATGATCGACGAGCTCGAGCACCGCACGTTCGACTGGTTCTGGACCACGGCCGATCCGGTGACGGGCCTGGTCCCCGACCGGGCGCCGACCCCGTCGTTCTCGAGCATCGCGGCGGTCGGCTTCGGCCTGACCGCGTACGCGATCGGCGCCGAGCGCGGCTGGGTGTCGCGCGCCGACGCCCGCGATCGGGTGATCAAGACCCTGACGTTCTTCCGCGACGCGCCGCAGGGCGACGCCGCGACCGGGATGACCGGCTACAAGGGCTTCTACTATCACTTCCTCGACATGCACACCGGGCAGCGCTATCGCGACGTCGAGCTGTCGTCGGTCGACACCGCGCTCCTGCTCGCCGGCGTGATGTTCTGCCGCGAGTACTTCGCCGGCGGCGACGAGGCCCCGCTGCGCCAGCTCGCCGACACCCTGCTCGAGCGGGTCGACTGGACGTGGATGCAGCCGCGCGCGCCGGCGATCGCGATGGGCTGGCAGCCCGAGCACGGGTTCATCGCCTACGACTGGCTCGGCTACAACGAGGGCATGATCGTCCAGCTGCTCGCGCTGGGCTCGCCGAGCCACCCGGTCGTGCCAGCGACCTGGGACGCGTGGCAAAAGAACTACGACAAGACCTGGGGCCCGGCGTATGGCCAGACCCTGCTTGGGTTCCCGCCGCTGTTCGGCCACCAGTACAGCCACCTGTGGGTCGACTTCCGCGGCATCCGCGATCGCTACATGGCGACGCGCGGCCTCGACTACTTCGAGAACAGCCGGCGCGCGACCCTGGCGCAGCGCGCGTACGCGATCGCCAACCCCGACGGCTGGACCGGCTACAGCGCCGAGGTCTGGGGCCTGACCGCGAGCGACGGCCCGGGCGACATGACCAGGGTGATCAACGGGAAAGACCGCACGATCCGCGGCTACGCGGCGCGCGGCATGGCGTCGTACGACGATGGCACGATCGCGCCGGCCGCGATGATCGGCTCGATCGCGTTCGCCCCCGAGCTCGTCGTGCCGGGGATCCGCGCGCTGAAGCAGCGCTACGGCGACAAGATCTACCGGCCGCTCGGCTTCGCCGATGCGTTCAATCCGACGCTCGACTGGGTCGACCCCGACGCGCTCGGCATCGATCAGGGGCCGATCATCGGCATGATCGAGAACTTCCGCAGCGAGCTGGTCTGGGCGACGATGCGCAAGAGTGGCTATCTGCAGCGCGCGCTGCGCCGGGCCGGGTTCACGGGAGGCTGGCTCGAGGCGGGATCGTGAGAGCCGCGGCCGCGCTGATCGCCTGCATGCTATGCGGCAGCTGCGGCCGCGACGACGGCGAGCTCACCTTGCGGATGTGGGCGATGGGCCGCGAGGGCGAGATCGCGCCGCAGCTGCTCGCCGGGTTCGAGCGCGAGCACCCCGGCGTGCACGTGGTGGTCCAGCAGCTGCCGTGGACCTCGGCGCACGAGAAGCTGCTGACGGCCTGCGTCGGGGACGCGACTCCCGATCTCGCGCAGCTGGGTAATACCTGGCTGCCCGAGCTCGCCGCGCTCGGCGCGCTGGCCCCGCTCGACGGCGAGATCGCACGCTCGCCGACCGTGCGCGCCGCCGACTACTTCGCCGGGATCTGGGCGACCAACGAGGTCGACGGCGTGATCTACGGCGTGCCGTGGTACGTCGACACCCGGCTGATCTTCTACCGCCGCGATCTGTTCGCCGGCGGCTGGTTCGCCGGCCCG
>DASWOO010000457.1:0-4631 GCA_036404335.1 Kofleriaceae bacterium | reverse complement strand
GCTCGACATCCTCGAGCCGACCCAGCAGACGCTCGACGCGCTGATGAAGCTCGACCTGTCCGCCGGTGTCGACGTCGAGATCAAGACCTAGCACCTGGTTGTCCCTGAATTAGCGCGACTGGGCTCCCCGAGAAAAACGAGACATCGTCATGCCGAAGCTAGACGTCAAAAACATCACCGGTAAGAACGTCGGGTCGATCGACCTCGACGACACCGTGTTCGGTGCCGAGATCCACGAGCACCTCCTCTGGGAGGTCGTCAAGTGGCAGCTCGCCAAGCGCCGCGCCGGGACGGCCTCGACCAAGCGCCTGGGCGAGGTCCGCGGCTCATCGAAGAAGGTGTGGAAGCAGAAGGGCACTGGCCAAGCGCGCCAGGGTAGCCGTCAGGCGCCGCACTGGGTCGGTGGTGGCTCGGTGTTCGGCCCCAAGCCGCGCAGCTACGAGTACCAGATGCCGCGCAAGGCCAAGAAGGCCGCGCTGCGCGCCGCCCTCTCGCTGCGCGCATCCGAGCAGAAAATCGTCGTGATCGACAGCTTCTCGGTCTCGGGCCCCAAGGGCTCGACCAAGCAGGTCGCGTCCGCGCTCGCCGCGCTCGGCATCGCCCAGCCGGACAACAAGGTCCTGATCGTCGACGCCAAGGACAACGGCAACCTCGTCGCCGGCGCCCGCAACCTGGCCTCGTCGCAGTGGCTCGCGCCCGCAGGCGTCAACGTCTACGACATCCTGCGCCACCAAACGCTGGTGCTGACCCAGGCCGCGGTGACCGAGATCACCGCCGCTCTCAAGCTCGAAGGAGCCGAGTAGTCATGCGCGACGCGCAATCCATCATCAAGCGCCCGCTCCTCACGGAGAAGTCGGCGCGGCTGCGCGAGACCGGCGGCGCCGCCGACGGCCACGCCGAGGGCGATGCCTACGCCCAGCAGGTCGTGTTCGAGGTCGCCCGCGACGCGAACAAGATCGAGATCCGCAGCGCCGTCCAGTCGCTGTTCAAGGTCACCGTGACCGACGTTCGCACGCTGGTCGTGCGCGGCAAAGAGAAGCGCGTCGGCCGGTTCTCCGGTCTGCGCCCGTCGTGGAAGAAGGCGTTCGTGACGCTCAAGCCCGGCGACAACATCGAGTTCTTCGAGGGAGTCTAGGATGGCGATCAAGAAGTACAAGCCGACCTCGCCGGGCCGGCGCGGCATGTCGAGCCAGGACTTCGGCGACATCACGACCAGTGAGCCCGAGAAGAGCCTGCTCGCCCACAAGTTCGCGACCGCCGGTCGCAACAACCACGGCCGCATCACCTCGCGGTTCCGCGGCGGTGGTCACAAGCAGCGCTACCGGGTCATCGACTTCAAGCGCAAGAAGACCGGCGTGCCGGCGACCGTGCTCACCATCGAGTACGACCCGAACCGCTCGGCGCGCATCGCGCTGCTGCAGTACGCCGATGGCGAGAAGGCCTACATCCTGGCGCCGGCGAACCTCAAGGTCGGCGACTCGGTGCTCTCGGCCAACTCGGCCGACATCAAGCCGGGCAACTCGCTGCCGCTGCGCTTCATCCCGATCGGCACCGAGATCCACGCCGTCGAGCTTAAGATCGGCCGCGGCGCGCAGATCGGCCGCTCGGCCGGTACCCGCGTCACGCTGATGGCGAAGGAAGGCGACTGGGCGACCCTGCGCATGCCGTCCGGCGAGATGCGCCGCGTCCACATCGAGTGCCGCGCCACGATTGGCGCGATCGGCAACTCCGAGCACGGCAACATCCAGTGGGGCAAGGCCGGCCGCATGCGGTGGCGCGGTATGCGCCCGCACAACCGCGGCGTATCGATGAACCCGGTCGATCACCCCATGGGCGGTGGCGAAGGCCGGTCGTCGGGTGGTCGCCACCCGTGCACCCCGTGGGGCCAGAAGACCAAGGGCCTCAAGACCCGCCTCAACAAGCGGACCGAGCAATTCATCATCCGCCGCCGGGCGAAGTAAAGCGCAAGGAACTAGCGATGCCCCGTTCAGTCAAGAAAGGCCCCTTCGTCGAGCACTACCTCGCGAAGAAGATCACGACCGCGGCCAAGGAGCCCAATCCGTCGCGCCGGGTGATCACGACGTACTCGCGCCGTTCGACCGTGATCCCGCAGATGGTCGGCCTGACCTTCGCGATCTACAACGGCCGCAAGTTCATCCCCGTGTTCATCACCGAGCAGATGGTCGGCCACAAGCTCGGCGAGTTTTCGCTGACCCGTACGTTCCACGGCCACTCCGGCGAGCGGAAGAAATAGTCATGCAGGCACGTGCACTCGTTCGCGGCATCTCGATGTCGCCCCGCAAGATGCGGGTCGTCGCCAACCTGGTTCGCAACCGTGGGGTCGAGGAAGCGGTCGGCTTGCTCGATCTGATGCCGAAGAAGGCCGCGGGGATCATCTCCAAGGCGATCAAGTCGGCCGCGGCCAACGCCGAGGACCGGTCGGGCGGCGACGCGTCGATCGACCAGCTGCGCATCCACACGATCGCCGTCGATGGCGGCACGATCAACAAGCGGTGGATGCCGCGCTCGATGGGCCGCGCCAACCGGATCAATCACCGCACCAGCCACCTCACGGTGGTCGTCACGGACGAGAAGTAGGCGAGCAATGGGTCAGAAAACACATCCGATCGGCTTCCGCCTCGGCATCATCAAGACGTGGTCGTCTCGCTGGTACGAGGAGAAGAACTACGCGAAGTGGCTGCACGAGGATCTCAAGCTCAAGGCGTTCATCAAGAAGAAGCTCAACCACGCCGGCGTGAGCTACATCGAGATCGAGCGCGCCGCCAACAAGGCGAAGATCAACATCCACACCGCGCGCCCGGGCATCGTCATCGGTAAGCGCGGCGCGGGTGTCGAGACCCTCAAGAAGGACGTCCAGGCGCTGACCGAGAACGAGGTGTTCCTGAACATCATCGAGGTCCGCAAGGCCGAGACCAACGCCCAGCTCGTCGCCGAGAACATCGCGACCCAGCTCGAGCGCCGCATCGCCTTCCGCCGCGCGATGAAGAAGGCCACTCAGACCGCGATGAAGTTCGGCGCCAAGGGCATCAAGGTCGCGTCGAGCGGCCGCCTGGGCGGCGCCGAGATGTGTCGCCGCGAGTGGTACAAGGAGGGCCGCGTGCCGCTCCACACGTTGCGCGCCGACATCGAGTACGGCTTCACCGAGGCTCACACCACGTACGGCAGCATCGGCGTCAAGGCGTGGGTTTTCCACGGCGAAGTCCTGCCCACCAAGAAGACCGCCACGCCGGCGCCTCAGCGCTGAGCTGATTGGAGATCCACCATGTCGATGCTCTCCCCAAAACGCACGAAGTTCCGCAAGTCGCACAAGGGCAACCTCAAGGGTCGCGCCAAGGGTGGCGACTCGGTGGCGTTCGGTGATTTCGGCCTGCAGGTCACCTCTCCGGGCTGGCTGACGTCTCGCCAGATCGAGGCCGCCCGTGTCGCGATCTCGCGCTCGGTCAAGAAGCTCGGAAAGATCTACGTCCGCGTGTTCCCCGACCACCCGTTCACGAAGAAGCCGGCCGAGACCCGAATGGGTACCGGTAAGGGCGGCGTGGAGGGCTGGGTCGCCGTGGTCCGCCCGGGCCGCGTGATCTTTGAAGTTGAAGGCGTGTCGATCGACATCGCCAAGGAAGCGTTTCACCGCGCTCACCACAAGCTGTCGGTCGGTACCCAGCTGGTGGCCCGGGAGTCCTCGCTATGAGCAAGATCTCCACCTCCCTCGAGCAGCTCCGCGATCAGCCGGACACCGAGCTCCAGCAGCAGCTGGCGCGCACGCGCGACGAGCTGTTCCGGCTCAAGCTCGGCCAGCACACCAACCAGGTCACCTCGACCGCCGCCTTCGCCCAGAAGCGCCGCGAGATCGCGCGGATCCTGACGATCCTCCGCAACCGCGCCCTCAATACCGAGTCGCACGGCCAGAAAGCTAACAAGGCCTAAGTCATGGCGAACGAAGCTCCTCAGACCAGCGCCGCTCCGGCCACCCCGGGCGAGGACAGCCGCGGCTCGCGGCGCGTCATCGTCGGCACGGTGACGTCGAACAAGCAGGACAAGACGGCGACCGTCACCGTCGTCCGCCGCGTCCGCGACCGCCGGTTTCACAAGTTCTTGACCCGGCGCGTGAAGTATCACGTGCACGACGAGCACAACGCGGCGAAGGTCGGCGACGTCGTCGAGATCGTCGAGTCGAAGCCGATGTCGAAGACCAAGCGCTGGCGGCTGCTCAGCACGATCTCGCGCGCGGTCGACTCCGGTGACACCCAGGCCGCCGACTCGGCGCAGCCGGCGCAGAAGTAGAGGAGGGTGCCATGATCCAGATGACCTCCGTGCTCGACGTCGCCGATAACAGCGGCGCCAAAAAAGTCTATTGCATCAAGGTGCTCGGCGGCTCGCGCCGCCGCTACGCGGGGATCGGCGATGTCATCATCGTCTCGATCCGCGAGGCGATTCCGGGCGCCAAGGTGAAGAAGGGCGAAGTCGCCCGTGCCGTCATCGTGCGGACCCGCCGCGAGCTCGCCCGGGCCGACGGCAGCTTCATCAAGTTCGACGGCAACTCGGCCGTCCTCATCAACAAGGAAAACGAGCCGATCGGCACCCGTATCTTCGGACCGGTGGCTCGCGAGCTGCGC
>DASWOO010000456.1:0-2601 GCA_036404335.1 Kofleriaceae bacterium | reverse complement strand
GTCGAGCGCGAGTACGAGCGCAACCACGAGCGCTACCTGTTCCTGCGCTGGGGCCAGCAGGCGTTCGCCAACATGAAGGTCGTGCCGCCCGGCACCGGCATCTGTCACCAGGTCAACCTCGAGTACCTGGCCAAGGTCGTGTTCACCGAACCTTCTGGCTCGCAGGGTAACGGCAACCTCGTCGCCTACCCCGACTCGCTGGTCGGCACCGACTCGCACACCACGATGGTCAACGGCCTGGGCGTGTTCGGCTGGGGGGTCGGCGGCATCGAGGCCGAGGCCGTGATGCTCGGCCAGCCGATGGTCATGCTGATCCCCGAGGTCGTCGGCTTCGAGCTGACCGGCGAGCTGCCGGCGGGCGCGACCGCGACCGACCTGGTGCTGATGGTCACCCAGATCCTGCGCAAGAAGGGCGTGGTCGACAAGTTCGTCGAGTTCACCGGCACCGGCATCGCCGCGCTGTCCCTGCCCGACCGCGCGACCATCGCCAACATGGCGCCGGAGTACGGCGCGACGATGGGGTTCTTCCCCGTCGACAACGAGACCCTCGAGTACCTCCGGTTCACCGGGCGCAGCGACGACCACGTCCAGCTGGTCGAGCGCTACACCAAGGAGAACATGCTGTGGCACGACCCGTCGGCCAAGCTGCGGTTCGTCGACACGCTGTCGCTCGATCTGTCGACGGTCGAGCCGTCGATCGCCGGTCCGGCCCGGCCGCAGGACCGCGTGCCGCTCAACGGCTCGCGCAAGTCGTGGCGCCGCGCGTCCCACGCGATCCTCGGCGACAAGTAGGGCGCCGAGGCCGAGGCGGTCGACACCTGGTCCAACGAGGGCGGCCACGCCCCCGGCAAGCTGCTCGCCCCCGGGAACCTCGCCGCGACCCGGCAGGTCACCACGGCGCGCGGCACGTTCGAGGTGGGCCACGGCTCGGTCGTGATCGCGGCGATCACGAGCTGCACCAACACGTCGAACCCGTCGGTGCTGATGGCCGCCGGCCTGCTCGCGCAGAAGGCGGTCGCCAAGGGCCTGGCATCCAAGCCGTGGGTCAAGACCTCGCTCGCGCCCGGCTCGCAGGTCGTGACCGACTACCTGACCGAGGCCGGCGTGATGGCCGACCTCGAGCAGCTCGGCTTCTACCTCGCCGGCTACGGCTGCACGACCTGCATCGGCAACTCCGGGCCGGTCGACGACGCGATCGCCGCGGCGATCAAGGACGGCAACCTGATCGTGACCTCGGTGCTGTCGGGCAACCGCAACTTCGACGGCCGCGTCAACCCGGTGGTCCGCGCCAACTACCTGGCGTCGCCGCCGCTGGTCGTCGCCTACGCGTTGGCCGGCACGATGAACATCGATCTCGACAGCGAGCCGCTCGGCACGGACAAGGCCGGCGCGCCGGTCTACCTGCGCGACCTGTGGCCGTCGCCCGCCGAGGTCGCCGAGGCGATGCGCAGGGGCCTGCGCAAGGAGCAGTACGAGACGCGCTACGCCCACGTGCTCGACGGCGACGCCGAGTGGCAGGCGCTGGTGGTCCCCGACGGCGACACGTTCGCGTGGGACGACAAGTCGACCTACATCCGCAAGCCGAGCTTCTTCGACGACCTGGGCCCGACGCCCAAGCCGCTGACCGACATCAAGGGCGCGCGCGTGCTCGCGCTGCTCGGCGACTCGATCACGACCGACCACATCTCGCCCGCCGGCAACATCGCCAAGAACAGCCCGGCCGCGCGCTACCTCGACGAGCACGGCGTCAAGCCGGCCGACTACAACCAGTATGGCGCGCGCCGCGGCAACCACGAGGTCATGGTGCGCGGCACGTTCGCCAACATCCGGCTCAAGAACCTGATGCTGGCGGGCGTCGAGGGCGGGTACACGAAGTACGTCGGCAAGTCCGGCGAGGGCGAGCAGATGGCGATCTACGACGCGGCGATGAAGTACGCCGAGGACAAGGTCCCGCTGATCGTGATGGCCGGCGAGCTCTACGGCAGCGGCAGCTCGCGCGACTGGGCGGCCAAGGGCACGCTGCTGCTCGGCGTGCGCGCGGTGATCGCGCGGAGCTTCGAGCGCATCCACCGCTCGAACCTGATCGGCATGGGCGTGCTACCGCTGCAGTTCCTGCCCGGCGAGAGCGCGCAGGGCCACGGCCTGACCGGCGACGAGGTCATCGAAATCGACGGCATCGCCGGCGGCGTGGCGCCGAAGAAGCTGCTGACCGTCAAGGCCGGCGACAAGTCGTTCCAGGTGATCGCGCGCGTCGACACGCCCCAGGAGGTCGAGTACATCGCGCACGGCGGCATCCTGCAGTACGTGCTCCGCCAGCGGGCGCGGGAGACGAAGTAGCTACTTCTTCAAGCTCGCCTGCAAGAACGCCATCGTGCGCTTCCAGGCGAGGTCGGCGGCGGGCTTGTCGTAGCGCGGCGTGGTGTCGTTGTTGAAGCCATGCTCGACACCGTCGTAGGTGAACAGCTGGTACTTGAGGTGGTTGGCCTTGAGCGCGGCCTCGAACGCCGGGGCGCCCGCGTTGATCCGGTCGTCCTTGCCGGCGTCGTGGATCAGGAGCGGCGCCTTGATCTTGGCGACGTCCTCGGCCCTGGGCTGCGCGCC
>DASWOO010000455.1:0-2708 GCA_036404335.1 Kofleriaceae bacterium | reverse complement strand
CAAGGCGACCCGCAGATCGGGGACGAGGGCCGGGACCAGCTCGGACAGCGCGGCCGGGCCGCCGGTCGAGATCGCGATGACGCACAGCCGCGGCAGGTGGCCGGGGCCGACCGCGGGCAGCGCGGTCGAGGACATCGCGCGCAGCGCGGTGAACGAGCCGGAGGCGCCGGCGCTGCGCGGCGCGGGGATCGCCGCGACGCGGGGGCGGGCGTGGGCGGCGGCGACGAGCTTGCGGATCAGCTCGTCGGCGATCTTCGACAGATCGACCGAGACCTCGCCGGCCGGCTTGGTCAGGAAGTCGACGGCGCCGGCGGCGAGCGCGTCGAGCGTCTCCCGGGCGCCCTGCCGGGTGTGGGCCGAGAACATCACGACCGGGGTCGGCCGCTGGTGCATGACCTCGCGCACGGCGTCGGCGCCGGTCATGCCGGGCATGTTGAAGTCCATGGTGACGACGTCCGGCGCGAGCCGGAGGATCTGCGCGATCGCGTCGCGGCCGTCCTTGGCCTGGCCGACGACCTCGAACGGCCCGGCGGCGAGCGCCTTGGCGATCGCGGCGCGCATGAACAGCGAGTCGTCGACGATCAGCACCCGGAGCTTGCGGGTCATGTCGGCGCTCCCGGCGGCTCGGGCGCGTTGCGGATCGCGGTGACGACATAGCCGGTGACCGGCGCGGCCACGCCCTTGAGCTCGAGGCCGGGCAGCTCGGTCACCTCGGCGCGCGCGCCGATCGCGTCGCGGGTCGACGCGCTGACCAGGACGCCGCCGGCCGGGCACCGGCTCTCGTAGCGGTTGGCCTGGTTGACCGTGTCGCCGATGACGGTGTAGTCGCGGCGCACGACCCGCGAGCCGAGATCGCCGCGGATCACCGGGCCGGTGTTGATGCCGATCCGCATCGCGAGCTGCACGGTGCGGCCGACGTTGAACGCCGGCATCGCGGCCTGCATCGCGAGCCCGGCGCGGACCGCGCGCTCGGCCGCCGGCGGCTGGCCGCGGACCTCGTCGAAGATCGCCATGATCGCGTCGCCGATGAACTTGTCGATGTCGCCGGCGTGGGCGACGACGATCGGGCACATCACGTCGAAGTAGTCGTTGAGCAGGGTGATCAACGCGGCCGGCGCCAGCGCGGCCGACAGCGGCGTGAACCCGACCAGGTCCGAGAACATCACGGACACGTGGCGCGCGTCGGCGCGAAACGCCAGCGCCTCGCCGCGCGCCGCGCGATCCTCGGCCGCCGCCCGCGCGCCCGCGGAGATGAACAGCGACGACGCCTGCTTGTACGCGAGCAGCCGGCGCTCGGCGAGCGTGCGCTCGACCAGCGCGATGCACTTGTCCTGCGAGAACGGCTTGACCAGGTACGCTGACGCGCCGGCGGCGCGCATCTGCGCCATGTCGCGCCGCGAGTCGCGCGCGGTCAGCATGATCACCGGGATCTGGCGCAGCTCGGGGTCGCGGCGCAGCGCGTGGACCAGCTCGAACCCGGTCATCACCGGCATCTCGTAGTCGCTGACCACCAGCGCGGGCCGCGTCGCCTGCGCGCGCGCGAGCGCGGTCTGGCCGTTGTCGGCGGTCACCACGTCGAAGCCCTGGCGCGCGAGGCAATCGGCGACGTAGTGGCGCTGGGCCGGCGAGTCGTCGACGACCAGCACGCGCTCGCGCGACGCCGGCAGCGAGCCCTGGACCAGCGCGCGGACCCGGGTCGACAGCTCCTCGGGCAGCACCGGCTTGACCAGATAGTCGTCGGCGCCGGCGTCGAACCCGCGCTCGAGGTCGGCGGCCTCGCCGAGCGACGAGCAGATCAGCACCGGCACGTGCGCGGTCGCCGGATCGGCCTTGAGCGCCTTGCACACGCCGTAGCCGTCGAGCTCGGGCATCTCGACGTCGGTGATCACCAGGTCGGGCACGAGCTGGCGGGCGAGCGCGACGGCCTCGGCGCCGTCGTGGGCGGAGCGGACCTCGTAGCCCTCGTCCTCGAGGATCGGCACGGTGTGGCGGTGGATCATCGGCGAGTCGTCGGCGAGCACGATCAGCTTCTTCGCCCGGCCGCCGGCGCCGAGCACCTCGAGGACCTCGGCGTCGGTGAACGGCACCAGCAGGAAGCCATCGGCGTCGACGTCGCGCGCGCGCCGGCGATCGGCGGGCGCCAGGCCGACGACGATCGCGGTGATCGGCCGCGCGCCCGCGCGGAGCAACGTGACCGCGTCCTCGAGCGAGCGATCGGGCAGCCGGCGCGGCAGCAGCGCGGCGTCGGGCGCGAGCTCGGCGAGCCGGCGCGCGAGCTCGGCGACCGAGGCGACCGCGGTGACGGTGACGCCGAGCGGCTCGAGCGGCCGCCGGGCGAGCGCGGCGAGCGCCGGCTCGTCGCTGACCACGACGACGTTCACGCGGGGTCCCCCGGCTCGGGCGACGCGAGCGCGGGCGCGGCGTGGCCGAGGAGCTTTCGGACCGCGCGCAGCAGCAGCGAGCGATCGTGCGGCTTGGTGATGTACTCGTCGACGCCGGCGTCGAACCCGCGGACCCGGTCGATGCGCTCGCCCATGCTGGTCACCATGATGATCGGCGTGTCGGCGTACTCGGGCAGGGCGCGCAGCGCGCGGGTCAGCTCGTAGCCGTCGAGCCGGGGCATCATCACGTCGGTGGAGATCAGGTCGTAGCGGCGCGCGCGCGCGAGGTCGAGGCCGTGCTGACCGTCGACCGCGACGGTGACGAGG
>DASWOO010000454.1:0-2265 GCA_036404335.1 Kofleriaceae bacterium | reverse complement strand
AGATCCTCGATCGAGTAGATATCGTGGTGCGGCGGCGGCGAGATCAGCGTGACGCCGGGGGTCGAGCACCGGACGCGCGCGATCCGCTCGTCGATCTTGTTGCCGGGCAGCTGGCCGCCCTCGCCGGGCTTGGCGCCCTGCGCGATCTTGATCTGCAGATCATCGGCGTGGACCAGGTAGTGCGTGGTCACGCCGAACCGGCCCGACGCGATCTGCTTGATCGCGCTGCGCCGCAGGTCGCCCTTGTCGTCGGGCTCGAACCGGTGCGGCTCCTCGCCGCCCTCGCCGGAGTTGGACCGCGCGCCGAGCCGGTTCATCGCGATCGCCAGGGTCTCGTGGGCCTCGGCGCTGATCGAGCCGAACGACATCGCGCCGGTCACGAACCGCCGAACGATCGTCGCCACCGGCTCGACCTCGGCGAGCGGCACCGGCGCCTGGGCCTCGTCGAGCTCGAACAGGCCGCGCAGCGTGATCAGCGCGCGATCCTCGTCGTCGCACAGCCGCTCGAACTCGGCGAACCGCGCGCGATCCTCGAGCCGGACGGCGGCCTGCAAGGTCGCGATCGTCGCCGGGTTCCACTTGTGGAGCTCGCCGCGCCGCCGCCACTGGTACAGCCCGCCGGTCGGCACCTCGCCGTCGCCCGCGTCGGCCGCCGACGTCGGATCGGCCGGCCCGAAGCCGCGCGCGTGGCGGACCAGCGCCTCCTGGCCCAGCTCGGTCAGGCCGATGCCGCCGATCCGCGACGGCGTGCCGGTGAAGTGCCGGTCGATCAGCGCGCGCTCGAGGCCGACCGCCTCGAAGATCTGCGCGCCGCGGTAGCTCTGGATCGTCGAGATCCCCATCTTCGACATCACCTTGCGCAGGCCGTCGTCGATCGCGTGGATGTAGCGCGCGACCGCCGGCTCCGCGGGGCCCGCGACCCGGCCCTGCGCGACCAGCGCGCCGACCAGATCGATCGCCAGGTAGGGATTGACCGCCGCGGCGCCATAGCCGATCAGGAGCGCGATGTCGTGGACCTCGCGGGCCTCGGCGGTCTCGACCACGAGCCCGGCCTGCATCCGCGTGCCGGCCGCGACCAGCGACTGCTGGACCGCCGACAGCGCGAGCAGCGCGGGGATCGCGACGTGCCGCGCGCCGACCCCGCGGTCGGACAGGATCAGCAGGTTGTGCCCGTCGTCGATCGCCGCCGCCGCGGCGCGGCACAGCCGGTCGACCGCGGCCGACAGGCCCGCTGGACCGTCGGCGATCGGCCAGACCAGCGACAGGGTCACCGGGTCGAACACGCCCTCGCGCACCGCGCGGATCTTGGCCAGTCCGCGATTGTCGATCACCGGGCCGTCGAGCCGGAGCTGGTGGCACTGCTCCGGGGTCTCGTCGAAGGTGTTGCCGTCGGGGCCCATCGTGGTCTCGAGCGACATCACCAGCGCCTCGCGGATCGGATCGATCGGCGGGTTGGTGACCTGGGCGAACAGCTGGTGGAAGTACGCCGGCAGGTTGGGCGCGCGGGTCGACAGCACCGCGAGCGGCGCGTCGTTGCCCATCGAGCCGACCGGCTCCTTGCCGTCGGCGGCCATCGCCTCGACCAGCGTCCCGACGCACTCGTCGGTGTAGCCGTGCGCCCGGGCGAGGCGCCACAGCTCGTCGCCGGCGATCGCCGCCGGCTCGGCGCCGCCCTCGAGCTCGTCGAGCTCGAACACGTTCTTGTCGAGCCACTTGCCGTACGGGAACCGGCCGGCGATGTCGCGCTTGAGCTCGGCGTCGTCGACGATCCGGCCCTCGACGGTGTCGACCACGAACATCATGCCGGGCTGCAGCCGGCCCTTGGCCCGGACCCGCTCGGGCGCCACGTCGATCACGCCGGTCTCCGACGCGAGGATCACCCGGTCGTCGGTGGTGATGGTCCAGCGCGCCGGGCGCAGGCCGTTGCGGTCCAGGGTCGCGCCGACCAGCTGGCCGTCGGAGAACACGATCGCGGCCGGGCCGTCCCACGGCTCGACCAGCGACGACGCGTAGCGATAGAAGCTCGCGGTCGCGTCGTCGGCGGTGGTCGCCTCCGGGATCATCATCATCATCATCGCGTGGGGCAGGGTGCGGCCGCCCAGGGTCAGGAGCTCGACGAGGTTATCGAACTGCGCCGAGTCGCTCTTGCCCGGCACGATGATCGGGAACAGCCGCTCGAGCCCGCCGGAGAACTTGGCGCTCTTGAGCTGGCTGCGCCGCGCCTGCATCCAGTTGCTGTTGCCGCGCAGCGTGTTGATCTCGCCG
>DASWOO010000453.1:0-3595 GCA_036404335.1 Kofleriaceae bacterium | reverse complement strand
CGAGGTGATTCCTGGAGTAAACGCCACACGCTCGCTTAGCATGGTACGAAGCGTCCGTGGATCGGCAGCAGTTGCTGGATGTGCTCGATCAGGTGCGCGCGGGCGCACTGAGCCCGGCGGATGCCGCCGGGCGCCTCGGCGATCTGCCGTATGCCGAGGTCGCGCACGCGGTCGGCAGCACGCTGATCGATCATCACCGCGAGCTGCGCACCGGCGTGCCCGAGCTGGTGTACGGCGCGGGCAAGACCGCCGAGCAAATCGCCGGGGCGATGCGCGAGCTGGCGCGGCGCGCGGGCGGCGCGATGGCGACCCGGGTCGATCCCGCCAAGGCGGCGATGCTGCGCGCGCTGGCGCCCGAGGTCACCTACCACGAGCTGGCGCGGATCGCGACCCTGGGCGCGGCGGCGGCCCGGCCGAGCGCCGCGCCGGTCGCGGTGGTGTGCGCGGGGACCAGCGACCTGCCGGTCGCCGAGGAGTGCGCGCTGGTCTGCGAGTTCCTCGGCGCGCCGGTCGTGCGGATCAGCGACGTCGGCGTCGCCGGGCTGCACCGGCTGCTCGCCCGGCTCGACGCGATCCGCGGCGCGTCGGTCGTGGTCTGCGTCGCGGGCATGGAGGCGGCGCTGCCGTCGGTGCTCGGCGGCCTGGTCGACTGCCCGCTGATCGCGGTGCCGACCAGCGTCGGCTACGGCGTGTCGGTCGATGGCCTGGTCGCGCTGGCGTCGATGCTGGCGTCGTGCGCGGTCGGGATCAGCGTGGTCAACATCGATAACGGGGTCGGCGCGGCGGTCGCGGCGACCCGGATCGCGCGGCTCGCGGCGCGGGCCGCCCTGGCGCCGGAGGCCGCGCGATGACGGTCGAGGCAAGCGAGCTGCGCGGCCGGCACCTGCACCTGGACTGCGCGAGCGGCGCGGCGGGGGACATGCTGCTCGGCGCGCTGATCGATCTCGGCGTGCCCATCGAGGCGATCGGCGCCGCGCTCGACGCGATCGGCGCCGGGCGCGGCCGGCTGAAGGTCCAGCGCGTGGTCAAGCACGGGATCTCGTCGATCGACGTCAAGGTCGACACCGCGGGCGAGCTGGCCGGCGCCGAGCGCCACGTCCACGCCGCGGTCGGCCCCACCGGCGATCATGGCGACCTGCACGGCGAGCACGCGATGAAGCCGGCGATCCGCGCGCTGATCAAGACCGCGATCGACGTCCACCGCCACGATCATCACCTGCACATCCCCGGGCACGATCACGACCACGACCATGATCACGGCCCGGGCGACCACAGCCACGGCTTGGCCGATCACCAGCACGGCGATCACGGCCACGGCGACCACGCCCACTATCATTATGCCGCGATCCGCCGGCGGATCGCCGAGGCCAAGCTGACCCCGGGCACCCGCGGTCGCGCGCTCGACATCTTCGACCGGATCGCCCGGGCCGAGGCCAAGCTCCACGGCAAGACCGTCGACGACGTCGCGTTCCACGAGGTCGGCGCGATCGACTCGGTGGTCGACATCGTCGGCACCGCCGCCGCGCTCGACTGGCTGGGCGCGCCGTCGATCACCTGCACCAGCGTCGCGATGGGCCACGGCACGTTCACGTGCGCGCACGGCGTCCTGCCGGTGCCGTCGCCGGCGGCGCTCGAGATCCTGCGCGACGCCGGCGGGGTGATGGCCGACGGCGGCGCGGCCCGCGAGCTGTGCACGCCGACCGGCGCGGCGGTGCTCGCCTCCGCCGTCACCGGCTGGACCCCGGCGCCGACCGGCCGGCCGATCGCGGTCGGCTGGGGCGCGGGCGACGCCGAGCTCGCCGATCGCGCCAACGTGCTGCGCGCCACCGCGATCGCGCCGGTCGCGCAGCCGTCCGCCGGACCCGGCGGGGTCTGGCAGATCGACGCCAACCTCGACGACATGAGCCCCGAGCTGTGCGGCCCGGCGATCGACGCGGTGTTCGCGGCTGGCGCGCTCGACGTGTGGTGGACGCCGATCACGATGAAGAAGGGTCGGCCGGCGCTGATGCTGTCGGCGCTGGCCGAGGCGGAGGCCCGCGACGCCGTGACCCGGGCGATCCTGCGCGAGACCACGACGATCGGCGTGCGGTTCGCGCCGCGCGAGCGCACCGTGCTGGCCCGGTCGTTCCGCGAGGTCCAGACCGCCTACGGGCCGATCGCGATCAAGCTCGCCACCGACGGTGACACCGTGGTCAACGCCGCCCCCGAGCTCGAGCATTGCCTCGCCGCGGCCCGCCGCCACGCCGTGCCGGTGAAGCGGGTGTTCGCCGCCGCCCTCGCCGCGTTCGCCGCTGCAGATCCGCAAACGCCGTAGGTGATCACCGCAAGCGCGCGCGGGGCAAGCGCGCGCGGGCGCATGCGCGGCTCGCGCGCCGCGGCGCCATGGTAGGTTGGGCGCTCGTGGAGGCCGCATCGATCGTCGTGCTCGGCGGTAGCGAGCCGGAACGCGCCCAGCTGGTCGCCCAGCTCGCGGCCTCCGGCCTCGCGGCCCGCGCCGAGACCGGGCTGTCGCTCGACGCCGGCCTGCCCGCGCTGGTGATCGTCACCGGCGCCGAGGCCGCGCACCTGGTCGGCGAGGCCCGCGACTTCGCCGCGCTCGCCGGCGTGCCGCTGCTCGCCGTGGTCCCCGGGTTCCCGCCGACGGCGGTCGGCGAGGCGCTCGCCGCCGGCGCAACCGACGTGTGCCGCGCGCCGATGCCGCCGCTGGTGCTCGCCACCCGGTGCCGCAACCTGATCCGCCAGGGCCGGCAGGACGCGAGCGCCGCCCACGTGCTCGGCCGGATCAACGACGTGCTGACCGCCGACGGCGACGACGCCGAGGCGCTGATCCAGGTGCTGGCGATCACCGCCGGCGCGCTGATGTTCGACCGCGCGTCGCTGATCGCCCACATCGACGGCAGCGACCACGGCTTCGTGATCGCCGCCAACGACGCCGAGCCGCTCGAGCGGTTCACCGTCGCGATCGCCGAGTACCCCGAGGTCGCCGAGGCGATCCGCAGCCTGCAGCCGGTCCTGATCGACGACGTCGCGCACCACCCGCTGACCGCGCCGATCGCCCACCTGCTCGCCGAGCGCGATATCCGCGGCCTCGCCGTGTTCCCGGTGCAGTGGCGCGGTCGCGCGCTCGGCGCGATCCTGCTGCGCAAGCGCGCGCCGGGGGTCGCGCTCGGCGCCAAGGAGCTCGAGCTCGGGAAGCTGATCGCCAGCATCACCGCGGCCCACCTGCGGCACGGCGCCGTGCTCGAGAGC
This sequence comes from Kofleriaceae bacterium, assembly GCA_036404335.1. Taxonomy (GTDB): domain Bacteria; phylum Myxococcota_A; class Polyangia; order Haliangiales; family Haliangiaceae; genus JABFXX01. The sequence goes on along the minus strand of DASWOO010000453.1, from coordinate 346 downwards.
CTGCGCGACCAGACCCACCGGATCTCGCGGGCGCGCTACGAGGCCGAGCGCCGGCTGCGCGGCATCGACTCGCTCAAGGAGCACTTCGAGGCCGGCGCCGACGGCGTGGTCGTGCTCGACGACGTCGGCCGCATCCTGTTCGTCAACCGCGCGGCCGAGCGCATCACCGGGTTCGCGCGCGACGGCCTGCTCGGCGGCGAGCTGATCGACCTGGTCGGCGCCGACCACCGCACCCAGCTCTCGGATACCGTGGCCCGGGTGCTGGCCGGGGTCAACGTCGACGCGTTCGACCTGCAGCTGTCGACGACCTCGGGCGCGCCGGTGTGGGTGTCGGTGTCGACCTCGA
>DASWOO010000452.1:0-1770 GCA_036404335.1 Kofleriaceae bacterium | reverse complement strand
GAAGCTGGTCTTGCCGTCGTCGGCCACCGCGGAACCGCCGTCGGGGTCGCCGCCCGAGGCGACGCCCTGCCCCGACAGCAGCAGCTGGAGCGGCGCGTCGGGCAGCTGGGGCGAGATGATGGTCAGCACGCCGGTGAAGCTGTCGGTCTTTGTCGGGTGGAACCCGACGCTGAACGTCACGGTCTCGTTGGGCAGGAGCACGGTCGGGAAGTTGGGGCTGTCGATCGAGAACGGCGCCGGCACGCTGGGGGCCGCGAGCTCGAGCGACGACACGTCGCAGTTCTGCAGCGTGACCTGGCGCGCGTTGCGGATGTCGAGGTGGATCGGCGTGGGGTCGAACCGCAGCTCGCCGGGCGCGAGCGCGACGCCCTGGTCGACGAATGTCGCGGTCAGCGGCGTGCGCTGCTCGGTCAGGCCGGTGACGTCGGTGGTCCACACGACCTCGTCGGTGTACGTGCCCTTGCTGGCCTGGCGGCGCGGCATGACCGAGACCTGCGCGGTCTGGGTCGGCGGCAGGGTCGCGGGGTAGTCGAGCGGCGCGATCCGCGACAGCTCGAACGGCGAGTCGGCCTTGGCCAGCGCCGGCGCCATCACGCCGATCGTCGCGCTGCCGGTCGACGCCAGGGTGAGCGTCCGCGCGGTCGTCGCCTCCTGCACGCAGAACGTGCCGAGCGAGACGGCCGCCGGCACGCTGGCCATCGGCAGCACCGCGGTGCCGATCACCGGGATCTGCAGCACCGTGCCCACCGACGGCGAGACGTCGAGGTGATCGGCGAGCGAGCCCTCCGAGGTCGGCGCGACGTCGAGGGTCAGGGTCGACGGGGTCTGGGGCGCGTAGTCGGCGAGCGACACGCCGGCGATCGGCTCGGCGAGCGCGGCGGTCAGGCTGACTTGGCCGGCGACCGCGGTCACCACCGTCGCCGGGTCGATCGGCATGTCGATCCGGACCTCGCCGAGCAACAGCGCCGGCGGGGTGGCGACCAGGCTGGCGCTGGCGTCCCCGGCGCAGCGCAGCGCGAGGGTGATCAGCGGCGAGCTGGCGTCGGGCGCCGACAGCACGACCTCCTGGCTGAAGCTATCCGCGGTCTGCGGCGTGCAGCCGAGCGTCATCGTCGTCGTGCCGCCGGCGGGCACGCTGAACATCGGCCCGGCGCCGGTGCTCGGCACGATCGTGAACGGCGCGGTCGGCTCGGTCGCGATCCGGGCGTCGGTCAGCGCGCGGGTGCCGCGGTTGGTGACCTTGACCGCCAGCTTGCCGCCGGTGCCGACCGGCAGGGTGCCGAAGTCGATCATCGGCCCGCCGATCAGCTCGAGCGTCGCGCCCTGGCCGCGGCCGCGCAGCCCGACCGACACCGAGCGATCGACGGTGTCGCGGTAGTTGACGAGCAGCGACGCGTCGCGCACGCCGAGCGCGCTGGGGTCGAACACCAGATCGAGCGCGACGTCGGCGCCGGGGGCGAGCATGCAGGCATCCGGGATGTGCGCGCTGCACGGGCCGGCCGCGGTGTAGGTCCAGTCGAGCGCGGCGCCGGTGCCGGCGTCGATCGTCTGGATGTCGAGCAGGGTCAGCGGCGCGGTGCCGGTGTTGGTCAGGTGGACGCGGATGCCGGCGGTACCGCCGAACACCTCGACGTCGCCGACGTCGACCGGCGACGGCGGGACCGCGAGCACTGGGCCGGTCGCGGCGGTGCCGGTGCAGGTCAGGGTGATCGGCGCGGGCAATCGGACGCCGGCGCCGGTGGCCATGTAGAGCTGCGCGGTGTGCCCGCC
>DASWOO010000451.1:0-6051 GCA_036404335.1 Kofleriaceae bacterium | reverse complement strand
TGCCGGTCGCCGGGCCCGACCAGACCGACGTCGTGGTCTCGGCCAACCACACCACCCAGCTGACGCCGATCGTGTTCCAGGTCGACGCCACGGGCACGCTCGCGCTGCAGCTCGCCGCGCCGCCCAACACCAGCGCGTGCGCCGCGGCCCCGGGCGGCGCCGGCATCACGAGCCACACGCTCACGCTGCAGCACGCCGACGGCACCTGCGAGCCGGCCGTGTTCACCCGCAGCCGCGGCGGGGTGGCGACCGGCACGTACACCGTGAGCTGCACGACGCCGGCGGCCACGCCGTGCCTCGAGACCGACGAGACCCTGACCGCGACCGGCCTGCCGTCGGGGCCGTACCTGGTGCACGTCCGCGGCGCGGTCGGCGCGACCACGTGCTGGCAGAACGATGACAGCCTGTCGGTCCCGCCGCAGAGCAAGACGCTCGCCCGGACGCTGAACCTCGCGAAGCTGACGACCCCCGGCTGCTGAGCCGGCGTCGATCGGTGCGTGGATCGGATCGTTGGAGGTATGGTGGCGGCGTGACGACGGTCGACCATTACAAGCCGAACCTGCGCGATACGTTCTTCCAGCTGTTCGAGGTCCTCGAGATCCAGAAGACCGCGCTCGGCAAACCGCCGTTCGAGGCGATGGACGAGGACTCGGCGCGCGCGGCGCTCGCCGGCCACCTCGAGGTCATGCTGGCGACCTGGGCGCCCGCGTTCGCCGAGGGCGACCGGGTCGGCGCGACGTTCGACGGCCAGGGCAACGTCAAGCTGCCGCCCGGCTTCCACAAGGCGCTCGACGCGTACTTCGGCGGCGGCTGGAACAAGCTCGAGCTGCCCGAGCACCTCGACGGCTACGGCGCGCCGCCCAGCATCCGCTGGGCCGCGTTCGAGGCGATGGCGGCCGCCAACCCGGCGGTGTGCTTCTACGTGCTCGGCACGACGATGGCGCGGATCATCGACGAGCTCGGGACGCCGTCGCAGAAGCAGCGCTACGTCGGCCGGATGCTCGCGGACAGCTGGGGCGCGACGATGGTGCTGACCGAGCCGGCCGCCGGCTCCGACGTCGGCGCGGGCACGACCCGGGCGCGGCACGTCGCCGGCGACGAGTACCTGCTCGAGGGCGTCAAGCGGTTCATCACCAACGGCGACTACGACCACCCCGCCAACATCGTTCACATGGTCCTGGCCCGGCCCGAGGGCGCCGGCCCGGGCACCAAGGGCCTGTCGCTGTTCATCGTCCCCAAGTTCTGGGTCGAGGACGACGGCTCGCTCGGCGCGCGCAACGGCGCGATGGTCACCAAGGTCGAGCACAAGATGGGCATCCGCGGCTCGGCGACCTGCGAGCTGACCCTGGGCGACGGCGTGCCGTGCCGCGGCCTCCTGGTCGGCGAGGTCCACAACGGCATCGCCCAGATGTTCCACGTCATCGAGTACGCGCGCATGGCGGTCGGCACCAAGTCGATGGCGACCCTGTCGACGGCGTACGGCAACGCGCTGGCGTACACCCGCGAGCGCAAGCAGGGCGCCGAGCTGTCGCGCCAGACCGACAAGACCGCGCCGCGCGTCGAGATCATCCGCCACCCCGACGTCCGCCGCATGCTCATGCTGCAGAAGGCGTTCGCCGAGGGCCTGCGCGGCCTCGTGCTGTGGACCGCGAGCATCCAGGATCAGGTCGAGGTCGCAGGCGGCCACGGCAGCGACGCCGCCAAGCGCTACGACGCGCTCAACGATCTGCTGCTGCCGCTGATCAAGGGCTACGGCTCGGAGAAGGTCTACGAGCTGCTGTCGCTGTCGCTGCAGTGCTTCGGCGGCTCGGGCTACTGCGAGGACTATCCGGTCGAGCAGTACATCCGCGATCAGAAGATCGACTCGCTGTACGAGGGCACGACCCACATCCAGGCGCTCGATCTGTTCTTCCGCAAGATCGGCCGCGACCGCGGCCAGACCCTGCAGGCCCTGCTCGGCGAGATCGCCAAGACCGTCGAGCAGCTGCCCGCCGAGCTCGCGGCCGAGAAGGCCGCGCTCGCCCAGGGCCTGGGCGACGTCCAGGCGATCATGGGCGCGATGATGGCCAAGCTCGGCCAGTCGATCGACCACGTCGGCCTCCAGGGCAACCGCATCCTGTTCGCGCTCGCCGAGCTGGTCATCGGCTGGCGCCTCACCATCGCCGCCCAGGTCGCGCTCGCCCGCCAGCCCACCGCCGCCGGCGACGACGTCGCCTTTTACCGCGGCAAGCTCGCAGCCTCGCGGTTCTACGCCAAGACCGTCCTGCCCGGCCTCACCACGGCCCGAAAGCTCGTCGAGGCCGGCGACCTCGACCTGATGCAGCTGCCCGACGACAGCTGGTGACCTGGGGCCCGACCTAGATCGTCTCGAGGAACGCGGCGATGGCGCGGGCGACCTGGTCGCAGCCGCCGGGGCGGTGGGTGACGGCGTGCGAGGTCTCGAACTGGATGCCGGCGTAGCGGGCGCCGAGGTCGTTGCGGAACGAGGTGCAGATCGCGGCGCCGACGCCGGTGTACGGCTGGTTGGCGCGGACGTCGAGGCCGGCGCGGCGGAGCTGGAACAGCAGGCGCTCGGCGAGCTCGGCTTCGAAGGCGTGCTCGGGGTCGTAGAGCACGCCGCACTCGTAGGTGCGGTGCACCGGGTCGAGCTCGGGCGCGAAGGTGTGGGACGAGAAGTGGAGGACGCGGCCGCCGCCGTGGAGCCGGGCCTCGACGTCCGTGCGGACGGCCTGCCAGTAGGGGACGTGGAACGCGGCGATGCGCGCGGCGCGCTCGTCGGGGGGCAGGCCGGCGTTGCCGGGGACGGGGGCGCCGTAGCTGACCAGCGGGATGACGCCGGGGTGACCCGGGTCGCGGTTGAGGTCGACGAACATGCGCGAGAACGCGCCGGCGTGGACGTCGAGGCCGGTGACCTCGGACAGCTGGTTGGCGATGTCGAGCGCGCCGTGGTCCCAGCTGGCCTGGGATTGCAGGTCGCGCAGCGGGACGCCGAGATCGACGCCGGGCGGCAGGGTCCACGACGCGTGCTCGCAGGACAGGACGAGGCCAGTCACGGCCGGCGAACGTACCGCCTGCGGGCCGCGCGCGCTACTTGACGTCGGTCGCGCGCGGCACGAGCCAGGCCGACAGCACGGCCGCGGCCGCGACCACGCCGCCGTGGACCAGGCCGACGTGGAGGGCGTCGGTGACGTGGCAGTGCAGGTGGAGCATCAGGCCGCCGAGGCTGCCGCCGCCGGCGCCGAGCGCGGCGGCGATCGCGCGCGAGCCGACCGGCAGGGCGCGGCGCAGGAACAGCGCGCCGACGATCACCGGCACGATCGAGGTCAGCACGCCGAGCTGGAGGCAGCCAAGGCCCATCGACTGGTGCGGCAGCTCGGCGACGCTGCTCGGGCCGCTCGGGTGCAGCGCCAAGCCGAGCAGGATGAAGCCGGCCGCGCCGATCACCGCCGACAGCCCGGCGAGCTTCCAGCGCGGCAGGACCTGGCCGTCGCGCGGGACCAGCGCCAGGTACACCGGGATCACGAACCCGGCGAGCCAGGCCAGGCCGACGCCGGCGAGCCAGGCCATCGGCAGCTCGTGCAGGTCGCGGCGCATCGCCACCATCGCCAGCACGCCGGCGCCGTAGATCAGCGAGATCATCACGAGCAGCGCGAGCTGGCGCAGCGGCCGCCGGGTCGCGACCGGCGCGAGCTGGCCGAGCTCGGCCTCGAGCGCGCGCGACAGCGACGGCGGGGCCGGCGCCGGGCGCCGGGCCAGGTCGTCGATCATGCCCTCGACCAGGTCATCGAGCACGCGGCCGTCGGTCACGACGCGCCTCCCGCCGAGGGCCTGGACTTGCCGCCGAGCAGCCGGCGCAGCGCCTCGTAGCCGCGGTGGGCGCGGACCTTCATCGCGCCGACCGTGGTGCCGGCGATCTCGGCGGCCTCGGCGACCGACTTGCCGTCGAGCTTGGTCAGCACCACGGCCTCGCGCTGCTGCGGCGGCAGCTCGGCGAGCGCGTCGAGGGTTGCCGAGACCAGCTCGGGATCGGCCCGGCCGTCGTCGCGCCGATCCTCGGACTCGCCGGTCAGCCCGGCCGCGATCTCGGGCAGCTCGTCGTCGCCGCCGACCCGGACCACCGCGCGCTTGCCCCGGCGGGCCTCGTCGATGAAGGTCCGGTGGGCGATCGCGTAGATCCACGGCAGCGGGTCGGCCCCCCGGACGTACGCGGCGCGGGCCCGGTGGACCTTGAGGAACGTCTGCTGCAGCAGATCGTCAGCCAGCGCACGTTCGCGCGCCATGCGCAGCAAGTACCCGTAGAGACGAGGCGCGACGAGCGCATAGAGCTCGCGGAACGCGCCCGCATCGCCGTCGCAGTATCGCTGCATGAGGTTCTTGGCCTCGGTCATACGGACCGATGGGACGTATACGACAAAAACACCCGGTGGTTACAGTTCGTATCCTCTTGCCCAGATGAGCCGATTTGGGGATAACCCCGCGTATGGCAACTGGACGTCGGGACAAGAAGAAGCTCAAGAACCGTCCCAAATTCAAGCAGGAGCGGCGACTCAAGGGTCGGAAGATGAAGTCGCGCAAGAAGGCCGCCCACAAGCGCGGCCTCGGTCGCAACAAGGCGCGTCGCGCGAAGCGCGGCAGCCGCGCCAAGAAGTGACCCGCTAGCTCTCGCTAGATCCCGACGAGCGTCCACGCGATCAGCAGCTGCCCGGCGTAGTACGCGGGCAAGCCCCAGAGCTTGTTCGCGAAGCTCTTGGCGACGAAGCGGTCCCGGGCGACCGACAGATCCGACGCGAAGAACAGGCTGGCTCCGACGACGAGCCGCAGCCGGTTCGCGACCGGCAGGGGTGCGCCGCGCGCCGCCGCGATCGCCGCGATCACCATCGCGCAGATCGTGACGACGTAGCCGGCGACCGGCAGCTTCATCGCGCCCAGCCGCGGCCATAGCTGGAGCGCGACCGCGACGCCGATCGCCACCGGGATCAGGGCGAGCCAGCCGGCGTCGGCCCACCAGTCCTGGGCCGGCTCGATCATCGCGATCCCGGCGACGTAGCACAGGTGGCCGAGCAGGAACGCGACGAGCCCGGCGAGGAACCAGCGCTTGCCGGCGGCGAGCAGGCAGGCGTCGCCGACCGCGCCGAGCACGAGGCCGGTGACGATCGCGTGGCCGAGCTGGACGGCCTCGGGGAAGCTCCCGGCCCGCCCGCGGTACGCGACGACGCCGAGCGCGACGAACGCCGCTGACGCGACCAGCTTGGCCGCGATCCGCAGGCCGCGTGGGCCGCGGGCCTCGGCGATCACGAGCACGATGCAGGCGATCGCGCAGCCGACGGTCGATCCGATCATCAGGCCGGTCATCGGGCCGGTCAGCGGGCCGGCGATCATGTCGGCGCTCACGGCGGGGTCCAGCCCGACAGCGCGTGCGCCACCAGGTCCAGCCGGTCCTGGCCCCAGAACAGGTGCGCGCCGTCGACGACGAACGTCGGCACGCCGAACACGCCGGCGTCGCGCGCGGCCGCGGTGTTGGCGGCGAGCTCGGCCTTGAGTTCCGGCGCCTGGGTCGCGGCGAGCCAGTGATCCGGCGCGCCGTCGGGCAGCTCGCACGCCGCCAGGAGCTCGCGCAGGGTCGCCTCGTCCTCGAGATCGCGGCCCTCGGCCCACATCGCCCGGCCGAGCGCCGTCGCGACCTTCAGCCCGGTCGCGAACCCGTTGCGCGCGGCGAGGATGCACAGCCGCTGCGCGGTGATGGTCCGTTGCGGAAATTTGCGCGGAGACTCGAACGGCACGCCCCACCATGCAGCCCAGCGCTGCATGTCGTCCAGCAGGTAGCGCTGCTTGGCGGCGGGCATCACGGCGATCGGGACGTTGGCCTGGCCGATGTCGCGGAACAGCGCGCCGAGCAGGATCGGCACCAGGCGCGGGACGATCCCGCTCTGTGCCAGGGTCGCGAGCTGGGTCAGCCCGAGGTACGCGAACGGGCTGCCGACGTCGAAGTAGACGTCGAGCGTCTTGCGCGCGGTCTCGGCGGGCGCCGGCGAGGGCGTGGCCAGGCCCCGC
>DASWOO010000450.1:0-9511 GCA_036404335.1 Kofleriaceae bacterium | reverse complement strand
GAGCCCGCGGTGATCGACCGCGGCGCCAGCGCGAGCGCGAGCCGCGCCAGCTTCTGGGTCACGGTGTAGCCGACCCGGAACAGCCGCTCGAAGCCGATCGAGCCCAGCGCCTGCGTGGCGCGCTCGATGTCGCCGCGCGCGATGGTCTCGAGCCCGAGCGACATCGTCGCCGTGCCGTACAGCGCGCCGCGCTGCACGACCTCGGCCTGGCCCGGCTTGGCGCGCCCGGCCGCGAGCACGCGGTTGACCAGGATCATGATGCCGGCCTCGATCCGCTCGGCCTCACCGGGCTCGCGGGTCGCCGCCAGCGCGCGGGCGAGGAACGACCGGCCGAGCACCTGCTCGGCGATGATCATCGGTAGCTTCTGGTCGTCCTCGACCAGCCGGTACTGCGTGCCCTCACCGATCTGCACCGCCGACGGCTCGAGCGGTCGGAGCAGATCGAGCGCGTCGTAGAAGTCGACGTAGCCGAGATCGGCGAGCCGGCCGGCGCGCCAGCGATAGCTGCTCTCCTCGAGGTCGGACGCCTGCTCGGAGCGCGCCGCCATGATCGTGTTGCGCGCGAGGTCGGCGTCGGCGCGGTACAGATCCTCGATCAGCCGCATGAACATCCGCTGGCTGCGGTCGTCCTGCGGCAGCTCGAGCAGGAAGAACCCGTCGGACGTCGTCATGATCGGCTCGTCGTTATCCTCCTCCGGCCCCTCGCCGAACGTGACATCGTAGATCTTGACCTCGCGCTTCAGGATCAGCGCGCGTAGCTCGGGGTCGAGCGTGCGCCAGACCTCGCCGAGCTTCTCGAACCCGGTGTCCATCACCGCCGACAGCCATGGCTGGAGCGGCGCGAGCTCGAACGCGTCCTTGTTCCAGCCGTCGAGGTCGAGGCAGCCCTGGATCTGCTCGGGCGTGGCGAGGCTGATCAGGTCGCCGGCGTCCTCGAAGCCGACCTCGTGGACCAGCTCGAAGATCTCGTTGGGCGCGAGCTGGGCGATCGCGCCGGCGGCGTCGTCCTGGGACAGCAGCGCGTCGATCCGCCGGACGCCGCGCGGCCCGGCGAGCTGGGCGCGCAGACGATCGAGCGGGCCGAGGCCCGGCGGATGACTTGGACTTGTGACATCGCGTTCGGGCATGGCTAGATGGCTCGCGGTCATGACTACCACGGGCTCCGTAGATCTCCTCGTCGCGTCGATCAACGCGCAGATCGGGCGGGTGGGCCCCGGCCTGTACGGCGTGGCGTGCTCGGGCGGCGCCGACTCGATCGCGCTGGCCGACGCGGCGATCCGCGCGGCCGGGCCGGCCCACGTGGTCGTGCTGGCGATCGACCACGGCCTGAGCGCGGAGGCGGCGGCCGCGTGCGCGGCGGTCGCGGCCTGGGCGCGCGGGCAGGGCGCGGCGGCGGTGATCCGGCGGGTCCAGGTCGCGCGGCGCAGCTCGCTCGAGGCGGCGGCCCGCGACGCGCGCTACGCGGCGCTCGACGCGCTCGCCGGCGAGCTCGGGCTGGCGTGCATCTTCACCGGCCACACCGCGCGCGACCAGGCCGAGACCGTGGTGCTGCGGCTGCTGCGCGGCACTGGCCCCGCGGGGCTCGCGGCGATCCCGGCGGTGCGCGGCGTGTACGTCCGGCCGTTCCTGGCGCTCGGCCGCGACGCGATCGATGCCTACGTGCAGGCGCGCGAGCTGCCGGTCTGGAGCGACCCGATGAACGCCGACCGCAGGCTGGCGCGGGTCCGGGTCCGCGCGCAGATCCTGCCGGCGCTGCGCGCGGAGAACCCGCGGCTCGACGCCGCGCTGGTCCGGCTGGCGGCGAGCGCGGCCGAGTGGCTCGAGGTGATCGACGCCCAGGCCCGGCCGCTCGGCCGGTTCCCGATCGCCATCCGCCAGCTCGCCGCGCAGCCTGCCGCGATCCGGAAGCGCGCGCTGGCGCTGGCGCTCGAGGCCGCCGGGCTCGACGCCGACGCGCACCACCTCGCCGAGCTCGACCGCGTCGCGTGTCAGCCGTCGCGCGGCGAGATCGCGGTGTGCGTCGCCGGCGGCGTGGTCGTCCGCAGCTATGACGTGCTGCAGCTGCGCGCCGCGCCGCTTCCGCTTGACCCGCCTCACGCTGCGCCGGCCGGTCACGAGCTACGCGCCTGGCAGCCCGGGGATCGCATGAGGCCTGCTCGACTCGGAGGTCGATCCCGCAAGCTGTCGGATCTGTTCATCGACGCCAAGATCCCGCGGGCGCTGCGGCGCTCGGCGCGGGTCCTGGTCCGGACCGCCGACGCGACCATCGTCTGGGCCGAGCACCTCGGCGCGGCATTTGGCGAAGACCCGATCGTGGGGCAGGCTACGCTGCGATCCGAGGCCTCGACGTCCACCGGAGACGGTCCTCAGATCTCACTTAAGTGACTGAAACGCCCACCTGAATGGGCGGGTGCTTTTGACAAGAATCGCCTTTGCAACCCTGCGCAAAGGCCCCATGCTAGACGACAAACGTCCACTCACCCCCGGATCTGCCGTTGCGCCAATCTCATAAGACCATTCTGATCTGGGCCATCCTGATCCTCATGTTCGTGAGCATCTACTCGATGTTCACGGACTCCTCGAGCAAGGAAAAAGAGCTCGACGTCACGACGTTCCAGCGCCAGCTGACAACGAAGGACGACGCGGCGAAGATCGAGAAGATCGTCGTCGAGCCGCGCGGTCACGATGATGCCCGTTACGTCATCACGATGAAGAACGCGACGCCTGCCAAGCAGGTCGTCTACGCCGAGTTCCCCGGCACGCTGACCAAGGACATCCGCGACGCGGACATCCCGTACTCGGTCAAGTCCAAGGACGAGTCGAGCATCTGGCCGCAGGTGCTCGTGTGGTGGCTGCCGATGCTGCTGCTCGTCGGGATCTTCTTCCTGTTCATGCGCCAGCTCCAGTCGGGCGGCGGTAAGGCGATGAGCTTCGGCAAGTCGAAGGCCAAGCTCCTGTCCGACCACCAGAACCGCGTGACGTTCAAGGACGTCGCCGGCATCGAGGAGGCCAAGGACGAGGTCGAGGAGATCATCGCGTTCCTCAAGGACCCGAAGAAGTTCACGCGGCTCGGCGGCCGGATCCCGAAGGGCGTCCTGATGATGGGCCCGCCGGGCACCGGCAAGACCCTGCTCGCGCGCGCGATCGCCGGCGAGGCGGGCGTGCCGTTCTTCTCGATCAGCGGCTCGGACTTCGTCGAGATGTTCGTCGGCGTCGGCGCGAGCCGTGTCCGCGACCTGTTCGAGCAGGGCAAGAAGAACGCGCCGTGCATCATCTTCATCGACGAGATCGACGCCGTCGGTCGCCACCGTGGCGCCGGCCTCGGCGGCGGTCATGACGAGCGCGAGCAGACGCTGAACCAGCTGCTCGTCGAGATGGATGGCTTCGAGTCCAACGACGGCGTGATCATCATCGCCGCGACCAACCGCCCCGACGTGCTCGACCCGGCCCTGCTGCGCCCGGGCCGGTTCGATCGCCGCATCGTCGTGCCCCGGCCGGATCTGCGCGGCCGGATGGGCATCCTGGCGGTGCACACTCGCAAGGTGCCGCTCGGCGGCGTCGATCTCGAGGTGCTCGCCCGCGGCACGCCCGGGTTCTCCGGCGCCGATCTCGAGTTCCTGGTCAACGAGGCGGCGCTGATCGCCGCCCGCCGCGACAAGGACAAGGTCGAGATGGAGGACTTCGAGGAGGCCAAGGACAAGGTCCTGATGGGGGCCGAGCGCCGCTCGATGTTCATCTCCGACAAGGAGAAGCGGACCACGGCGGTCCACGAGGCCGGCCACGCCCTGATCGCCCGGTTCGCCGGCGAGGAGGCCGATCCGGTCCACAAGGTCACGATCATCCCGCGCGGCCGCGCCCTGGGCGTCACCCAGCAGCTGCCGCCCGAGGATCGCCTCAACATGACCCGCGAGTTCGCGCTCAACCAGATCGCGATCCTGATGGGTGGCCGCGTCGCCGAGGAGATCGTGTTCGGTCAGAAGACGACCGGCGCCGGCAACGACATCGAGCGCGCCACCGAGCTGGCCCGGTCGATGGTCACGGAGTGGGGCATGAGCGACGAGTTCGGTCCGCTCAACTTCTCCGCCGGCAAGCAGGAGGTCTTCCTCGGCCGCGACTTCTCGTCCAGCGATCGCCACAGCGAGGACACCTCGCAGCGGATCGACGCCGAGATCCGGCGGATCGTCACCCAGCAGCACGCGCGCGCGGTCGAGATCCTGACCAGCCACCGCAAGGAGCTGGAGCAGATCTCCGAGGCGCTGCTCGAGTACGAGACGATCGACGGCGACGACATCGACACGCTGCTGCGCGGCGGGTCGATCGATCGCCCGGTGTCGGCGGCGGCCAAGAAGCGCCAGGAAGCCGCAGCCAAGAAGGAAGAGTCGGAGCGCAAGCGGCCGTCGATCATCGGCCCGCTCGCCAAGAAGGACCCGTCGCCCGAGCCGGTGTGACCGCGCCGGGCCGGTCTCGATGCGAGACAGGGTGTTGATCATGGGGGTCCTCAATGTGACCCCCAACTCGTTTTCGGACGGTGGTCGCTACGCGAGCACCGAGGCCGCCGTGGCGCACGGCCTGGCGCTGGTCGCCGCCGGCGCGGACATCATCGACGTCGGCGGCGAGGCGACCAACCCGCGCGCGGCACCGGTGTCGGCCGACGAGGAGCTCGCGCGCGTCGTGCCGGTCGTGGCGAGGCTCGCGGCCGCGGGAGCGCGGGTCTCGATCGATACGACCAAGGCGGTGGTCGCGCGCGCGGCGGTCGCGGCCGGCGCCGACCTCGTCAACGACATCTCGGGCGGCCTGTTCGACCCGGACATGGCGAGCGCGATCGGCGAGGCGACCTACATCGCCGGTCACGTCCGCGGCCGGTCGATCGCGGAGGTGTTCGCGCGCGAGGCCGCGGCGGCCGGCGCGGCGATCACGTGGACCGACGTCGCCGACGAGCTGATGGCACGACTTGGCGCGCTGCCCGAGCCGGCGCGGTCGCGGGCGTGGATCGACCCCGGGCTGGGCTTCGGCAAGGGCGGCAACGTCGAGACAAATATGTCGTTGTTGCGGCGAGCCGGTGACCTGGGCGCACGGCTCGGCCGACCGGTCGTGATCGGCGCGAGCCGCAAGCGATTCGTCCGTCGCGCGTTCGGTGTGGCCGATGACGATCCGGCCGGCATCGACGCCGCGAGCACGACGGTCTCCGTCGAGGCGATGCACGCCGGCGCAAATGTGCTCCGGGTCCACAACGTTGCATTGCTCCGGGCCGCGCTCGCGTTGTAAACCAGTAGGCAGGACGCGGCGCGCGATGGTCGCGCGGCCCAGCGCGCCCTTGGGATCGGTGATCAGGCCCCCGTGACCGCGTCGCTCCACGAATTCCTCGACGGGCTGACCGTCGCCACCGTCCTGACGACGGTGGTCGACATCGCGCTGGTCTATTACCTGATCTACCGCCTGCTGCTGACCATCCGCGGCACGCGCGCGGCGCAGATGGTCGTCGGCATCGTGCTGATCGGCGCGGCGTTCTTCGTCGCCGAGCGGCTCGAGCTGTCGACCGTGTCGTGGCTGCTCGATAACTTCATCTCGTACTTCATCATCCTCATCATCGTCGTGTTCCAGCAGGACATCCGACGCGCGCTCGGTCGGATCGGCCAGAACGTCATGCCGTTCGGCCGGCGCCAGGAGACCACGCAGATCGTCGACGAGGTCGTCGGCGCCACCGCCCAGCTCGCGCGCGCCCGGATCGGCGCGATCATCGTGTTCGAGCGCGACGCCGCGCTCGAGGAGTTCGTCGACGACGCGACCCGGCTCGACGCCGCGCTGTCGCGCCAGCTGCTGGTCTCGCTGTTCGTGCCCGCGCGCGACAACGAGCTGCACGACGGCGCGGTCGTGATCGGCAAGAGCCATCGCATCGAGCTGGCGCGCGCGCTGTTGCCGCTGTCGCGCGCGACCGACCTGGGGCCCGAGTTCGGGACCCGGCACCGCGCGGCGCTCGGAATCACCGAGGACACCGACGCGGTCGTCGTGGTGGTGTCCGAGGAGCGCGGCGAGATCTCGCTGTGCTTCCGCGGCTCGATCGCCCGCGACCTCGAGCCGCTCGCGCTGCGCCGCGCGCTGGTCGGCCTGTTCGCCGGCGGCCGCGCCACGGCCGACATGGCCGAGGAGGCGGCGGCGTGCGCCGAGGTCGGCCGCGCGCTCGCCACGCTGGGCGAGGCGCTCGAGCGCGACAGCGAGCCCCAGGCCCCGGCCGAGGCCGCCCGATGAGATCGCGGTCGGAGACCCTGAGCCCGCTCGGCCGCTCGCCGTCGCGGCTGCCCACGCCCTTGCCGGTGCCGGCGTCGCCGCCGCCGCCCGAGCGCAGCCCGATCCACGGCTGGCTGCGCGGCGCGCTGCTCGACAACACCGGGCTCAAGTTCCTGTCGATGGTGCTCGCGGTGACCGTGTTCCTCCTGGTCAACACCGACAAGGACCGCGAGATCACCGCGCGGGTCGGCGTGGCCTACCGGCTGCCCGAGGACAAGGTCCTCGTGTCCGAGCGCGTCGACGAGATCCGCGTGACGATCCGCGGCGCGTGGCGCCGGCTGCGCAAGTTCGACGAGCGCGAGGTCGAGCGGATCAACCTCGACCTGCAGCACGCCTCGAGCGGCGAGATCCCGCTGACCAGCGACATGATCAAGCTGCCGTCGGGCGTGACCATCACGTCGATCAACCCGCGGTTCATCCACGTCGCGTTCGACAAGCGGGTCGACAAGGTCGTCGAGGTCGTCCCGGCGATCGCCGGCCGGCCGCAGCACGGCTACGTCGTCGCCGAGGCCAAGCCGCAGCCGGCGACGGTCAAGCTGCGCGGCGGCGAGGGCATGCTGGCCGCGCTGACCTCGATCCACACCCGCGAGATCGGCCTCGAGGGCCGGACCGACAGCTTCGCCGCCGAGACCGAGGCCGCGCCGCCCGAGGGCGTCGAGGTCGTCGGCAACCCGCCGATCAACGTGCAGATCCGCGTCGACGAGGAGCTGGTGACCCGCAAGGCGCCGGGCCTGACCGTGGTCGTGCGCAGCGACGGCGATCCGGCGCGCTGGCGCGTCACGCCGGCCCAGGTCGAGGTCACGCTGACCGGCGCGCTGCTCGCGGTCGAGAAGGCGCGGGCGTCGCTGGTGCCGGTGGTCAAGCTCGGGCCCGACAGCAAGGCTCGTGAGGCCGAGGTGACGGTCGACGGCCTGCCGCCCGGCATCGGCGTGAAGATATCGCCCGAGCACGTCAAGCTGGCCCCGGCCATGAGATAAGGGAAGCGATGAGCAACGGTCGAAAGCTATTCGGCACCGACGGCATGCGCGGCGTCGCGAACCTCGAGCCGATGACCAGCGCCACGGTGACCCGGCTCGGCATGGCGATCGCCGCGCGGCTGCGCCAGCCCGGCCGCCACACCCGGATCGCGATCGGTAAGGACACCCGGCTGTCGGGCTACATGTTCGAGTCGGCGCTGGCGTCGGGCATCGTCGCGATGGGCGCCGATGTCTGGCTGACCGGGCCGCTGCCGACCCCCGGCATCGCGTTCATCGCGTCGTCGATGCGCTGCGACGCCGGCGTCGTGATCTCGGCGTCGCACAACCCGTTCGAGGATAACGGCATCAAGGTCTTCGCCCGCGACGGCTACAAGCTGCCCGACCACGTCGAGGCCGAGATCGAGGCGCTGATGGCCTCGTCCGAGCTCGACGGCCAGCGCGCCGCGCCGTCCGACGTCGGCTACAGCCGCAAGATCGAGGACGCGCGGGGCCGCTACGTCGTGTACTGTAAGGCGACGTTCCCCCCCGAGCTGACGCTCGACGGCCTGCACGTCGTGGTCGACGGCGCGCACGGCGCGGCGTATCGCGTCGGGCCCGCGGTGTTCGAGGAGCTCGGCGCAAAGGTCACCGCGATCCACACCAAGCCCGACGGCAAGAACATCAACGCCCGGGCCGGCGCGCTCCACCCCGAGGCGATGTGCGAGATGGTCCGCCACCACGACGCGCACATCGGCATCGCGTTCGATGGCGACGCCGACCGCCTGGTGCTGTGCGACGAGCACGGCACCGTGATCGACGGCGACGCGGTGATGGCGCTGTGCGCGACCCGGATGCTCAAGGAGAACCGGCTGGCAAAGTCGACCCTGGTCGCGACCGTGATGTCGAACCTCGGCCTCGAGCGCGCGATGCGCAACGCCGGCGGCGTCGTCGTGCGCACCCAGGTCGGCGACCGCTACGTCGTCGAGGAGATGCGCAAGAACGGCTACAACCTGGGCGGCGAGCAGTCGGGCCACCTGGTGTTCCTCGACCACGCGACCACCGGCGACGGCATCGTCGCCGCGCTGCGCGTGCTGGCGATCATGGCGCGCGAGCAGCGGCCGCTGTCGGAGCTGGCCCAGGTCATGACCCGGACGCCGCAGGTGCTGATCAACACGTCGGTCGAGAAGAAGGTCCCGCTCGACCAGCTGCCGGAGATCCAGCGGATGATCGCCGACATCGAGCAGAAGCTCGGCGACGACGGCCGCGTGCTGGTCCGCTACTCCGGCACCGAGAGCAAGGTCCGCGTGATGATCGAGGGCCTCGACGAGGGCAAGATCCGCGGCTGGGCCGAAGACCTGGCCGGCGCGCTGTCCAAGGGCTGCCGCGCTTCCTGATCGCGGCCGGGCTGGTAGGCTGCGGGCATGAAGCCGGTCGTCACCGCCGAGGAGATGCGCGCGCTGGACAGGGCCACGATCGAGGAGATCGGGCTGCCGGCGCTGGTGCTGATGGAGACCGCGGGGCGGGCGGTGGCCGAGGCCGCGCTGCGCATGCTCGGCGAGGAGCGCGGCCACGTCGCCGTGGTGTGCGGGCCGGGCAACAACGGCGGCGATGGCTTCGTCGCGGCCCGCGTGCTGCGCGACCGCGGGGTCGACGCCGCGGTGTACCTGGCGGCGCCGGGCGACGCGGTCAAGGATGACGCGCGGGCCCACCTCGACGCCTACGAGCGCGCGGGCGGCGCGGTCCGCATGCTCGACACCGCCGCGCAGCTCGAGGCGTGCGAGGCCGACGTGGTCGACGCGGCGCTCGTGATCGACGCCCTGTTCGGCGTCGGCCTGACCCGGGCGATCGAGGGCCACATGGCGGAGGTCGTGCAGCGGATGCTGCTCGCCGGCCGGACGCTCGCGGTCGATATCCCATCGGGGATCGAGACCGACACGGGCCGGACGCTCGGCATCGCGGTCGCCGCCGAGCGCACGGTGACGATGGCGGCGCGCAAGGTCGCGCTGGTCAGCTCGCCGGGGTTCGCGGCGGCGGGCGAGCTCGAGATCGCCGACATCGGCATCCCGGCGGGGCTGATCGCGGCGGCGGGCGCGGCCGGCCTGGTCGAGGAGCGCGACGTGCGCGACTGGCTGCCGCATCCCCAGGTGCTCGAGCACAAGGGCAAGCGCGGCCACGTCCTGGTGATCGGCGGCTCGCCGGGCATGCGCGGCGCCGGCCGGCTCGCGGCGCACGCCGCGCTGCGCGCCGGGGCGGGGCTATGCACGCTCGCC
>DASWOO010000449.1:0-3570 GCA_036404335.1 Kofleriaceae bacterium | reverse complement strand
CACGCCCTGGACCTCGGGGAACTCGCCGACCGCCATGCTGGCGAGATCCGCCTTGCACAGGTGCGCGGCCTGGCGCGCGGCGTCGCCGTCGCAGGTCACGATCTGGGCCAGCGCGTCGACGATCGTCTCGATCCGCGCGATCTTCTGGCCCGTGGTCTTGGCCTTGTCGCCGAACTTGGCCTGGAACACGACGTTCTGCAGCTTGTCGTTCCACTGCTCGAACGACTTCTTCTTGTCCTCGTCGAAGAAGAACTTGGCGTCCGATAGCCGCGACGCGAGCACGCGCTGGTTGCCGCGCTGCACGACCGCGGCATCGGGCACCTGGGTCGCCATCATCGTCGCGAACCGCGGCGCGAGCTTGCCGCTCGGCTCCTGCATCGCGAAGTAGCGCTGGTGGGTCCGCATCGCGGTGACGATGATCTCCTCGGGGACCTCGAGGAACGACGCGTCGAACTCGCCGCAGATCCCGGTCGGCAGCTCGCCGAGGTGGATCACCTCGCCGATCAGCTCGTCGTCGGGGCGGACTCGCAGCCCGGTCTCCTGCGCGAGCCGCGCCAGCTCGGCCACGACCCGCTGCGTGCGCTCGGCCGGATCGACCAGCACGTGCGCGGCGCGCAGCGCATCGACGTAGGCCTCGGCGGTGGCGATCTCGACCGCGCCGGGCGCCAGGAAGCGATGGCCGCGGCTGGCCCGGCCCGACGTCACGCCCGCCCAGCTCACCGGCACGACCTCGCCGCCGTACAGCGCGACCAGCCACTGCACCGGCCGCACGAACGTGGTCTCGCCCCAGCCCCAGCGCTGCGACTTGGGCCAGGCGATCGACTTCGCGACGTCGACGAGCAGCTCGGGCAGGAGCCCCCGCGTGTCCTGGCCGACGACGCTGCGCACGGCGACGACGTACAGGCCCTTCTTGCCCGCGACCTCGCGCTTGGTCAGCGCGGCGGCGTCGACGCCGTTCTTGGCGGCGAAGCCCTGCCCCGCCTTGGTCACCGAGCCATCGGCGGCGAACGCCGCGCCCGCCGGCGGCCCGACGACCTCCTCGTTGAGATCGGGCTGGCGCTCGGCCAGCTGGCTGACGATCACCGCGAGCCGGCGCGGCGTGCCCAGCACGCGCACGCCGCCGTGCGACAGCCGCGCCGCGGTGAGCCGCGACTCGACGAGCGCCGGCAGCTCCGCGAGCGCACGCGTCAGCATCTTGGCCGGGACCTCCTCGCAGCCGATCTCGAACAGCAGCTCAGCCGACATGCGTGATCTCCTCGGCGCCCACGTGCGTGATCTGCGTGGCGAACGGGGCGACGGCGCGGGCCGCGGCGAGCGCGCCGGCGTTGACCCCCGCGGCCTCGGCCTCGCGATACGCGGCCACGGCCTGGGCCTGCAGCCCGGGCGGCAGCAGCGGGAACTGCAGATTGGCCCGCGCGGCGACGTAGGTCTCGGCGCACGCCTTGGCCATGCCGCGCACCCGGCCGATGAACCGCGCGCGCTCGGTGACGCTGATCGCGCCGCGCGCGTCGAGGCAGTTGAACGCGTGCGAGGCCTTCATGCAGAACTCGTAGGCAGGTAGCACGAGCGGCCTGGGTTCGCCGCCGGCCGTGCGCGCCAACAGCCGCTTGCACTCGCCTTCGTAGGTGTCGAAGTTGGCGAATGAGATCTCGGGCTTGAGCTCCTCGAACTGGTAGGTCGAGTACTCGACCTCCCACGGCTTGCGGAGCTGGCCGTAGGTGACGTTCTTGTCCCAGCGCAGGTCGTACATGTTGTCGACGTTCTGCAGGTACATCGCGAGCCGCTCGACGCCGTAGGTCAGCTCGGCGGTCACCGGCAGGAGGTCGATGCCGCCGGCCTGCTGGAAGTACGTGAACTGCGTGACCTCCATGCCGTCGCACCACACCTCCCAGCCCACGCCCCATGCGCCCAGGGTCGGCGACTCCCAGTCGTCGTGAACGAACCGGATGTCGTGCGCCGACGGATCGAGGCCGATCGCGCGCAGCGAGTCGAGGTAGAGCTCCTGCACGTTGTGCGGCGAGGGCTTGAGCCCGACCTGGAACTGGTAGTACGCGCCGCCGCGGTTGGGGTTCTCGCCGTAGCGGCCGTCGGACGGCCGGCGGCAGAACTGCGCGAACGCGGCGTTCCACGGCTCGGGGCCGAGCACGCGCAAAAACGTCGCCGGGTGGAACGTCCCGGCGCCGACCTCGACGTCGACCGGCTGCTCGACGACGCAACCGCGATCGGCCCAGAAGCGCTGGAGCGTGAAGATGAGATCTTGCAGGTACATGGCGCGGAAGCGCGCAACCTACCGTTCGCCCGTGCGCCGGTCAACGCTCGGGGCTATTCGGCCTCGGCCACCGCGTCGCCGGCCAGCTTGGCGACGTCGCGCGGGTCGAGCGCCCCCGACAGCACCGCCGCCACGGCCTGCAGCACCGGCACGCGGATCTTGAGCGCCGCCGCCAGCTCGACGCCGGCGAGGGCCGCCCGGGCGCCCTCGGTGCGCGCCGTGTCGGCCGGCGCGGCGCCGGCCGGCTGCTGGACCAGCTGCCGGCCGAGCTGGTAGTCGGCCGAGCGATCGTTGGCGCGGACCAGCAAATTGCCGAGCCCGGCGAGCCCGGCGAACGTCCGGGCCTCGGCCCCGGCGGCCTCGCCCAGCCGCGACGCCTCGGCGACCGCCCGGGTGATCAGCACCGCGCGCGGCCCCGGGCCGACGTCGAGCCCGTCGGACAGCCCGAGCGCGACGACGTACGCGCCCGACAGCGCCGACGCCAGCTCGACGCCGATCAGGTCCTTCGAGCCGTACACCCGCAGCGCCGGCGGCGCGTTGAGCAGCCGGCGGCCCTCGCTCACGACCTCCTGGAACGCCGAGGCGACCACCATCGACGCGAGCCGGCCCTCGGCCAGGTCGTCGGCCAGCGCCGGCCCGGCGATCGCGCCGATCTTGAGCGTCGGCAGGCCGAGCTCGAGCACCTGCGACACGCGCTGGTTGCCGTGCGTGGCCAGCGCGCCGACCGCGTGGACGGCGATGTGGCTGCCGTCGAGCACGTCGCCGAGCTCGCGCGCGCGGTCGCGCACGTTGGTCGAGGTCACCGCGAGGATCACGAACCGCGCCTGGCTCGCCAGGTACCGGGGATCGGACGTGGCCTCGAGCGGCTCGGGCAGCGGCGCGGCCGGCAGCCGCGGGCACCGCCGGGTCGCCCGGATCGCCTCGACGGTCGCGGCGTCGCGCGACAGCAGCACGACGCGCCGGCCGGCCCGGGCCAGGACCGAGCCAAGCGCGGTGCCGAACGCGCCGGCGCCGACGATGCCGACGGTGTCGCCGCGCGCGCTCACGCGGCCTCCGGCGGGATGTGCGCGGTGCGGTTCTGGTAGTAGTACAGGAGCTTGACGTCGTCGACCTGCAGGGTCTGGTCGCGGCGCGTGACGATCGGCCGGGTGTGGTACGTCGACAGCCCGCGGACCGCGTCGTCGATGATCGCGCCGGCGGCGTGGCTCTGCGTGCGCGGGTGCTCGGCGCCCCACGCCGGGTGATCGGCGATCCGCGCGCGCAGCCGGACCAGGTGCTCGAGCGCGACGGTGAAGTCGATC
>DASWOO010000448.1:0-2722 GCA_036404335.1 Kofleriaceae bacterium | reverse complement strand
ACTGCGGGATCAGAAACGCATCGACACCGAGGCCGACGGCGTAGTGCCGGTTCTCCAGCTGGTACTGGATCGCGCCGCCGGCGTGGAACGCGATCGAGATCCGCTCGCCGGGGTCGGTGATGCCGACCTTCTCGAGGATGTTCGACGAGATCATCGCCGCGCCGGCGCCGCCCTGGACGTACAGCGCCAGGCGATCGAACCGGCCACCGATCCGGGCCTCGGCCGCGCCGCGGTACAGCTGGAACCACTCGCCGGTCGGCGGTGGCGGCGTGGTCGCCTCGTGGCTCGACGCCGCCAGGGTGACGCCGATCGACAGCCACGAGAACAGATCGCGGCCGATCCGCAGCTCGAGCGCCGGCCCGGGATCCGCATCCTTGGAGGCCTTGGGCAGGAACGTCACCGCGCCGAGCCCGCCCTCGGTGTACCAGCCGGTCGACGCCGGCCGCGCGTGCGCGACCCCGCCGACCCCCACGGCGATCGTCGCGCCGACGGCCGCGGCCAAAACTGCGAAGCGGATCATCCCGGCGCCGATCCTATCAAGCTCACGGCGCCGGCGCAGCGCCGGGCGTCGGGTTGTACGACGCGGGCATGAACGTCTGCAGCTCGCCCGGCTTCTCGGTCACCGCGTCGAGCAGCAGGTCGTGCATGATGCCGCGCAGGTCGCGGATCCGCACGTCGTAGTCGAGCTTCATGTGCGTGTTCGGCTTGAACACCAGATCGATCCGCGTCATGTAGGCAAACGCCTCGCGCGGGACCGGGTTGCCGACCGGGGTCTGGACATAGTCCTCGTCGGCCGGCATCGGCGGGCTCAGCGGCTGGAAGCTCTCGGCGTTCTTGCTGACCGTTAGGCTCGCGCGGAACGGGTTGATGTTGGCGCGCGTGATCTGGTCGAGGTCGATCGATGCCTCGCGCAGCTGGTCCTCGGTGAACAGGCCCGACATCTTGCCGCCCGCCGGCACGTCGATCGGCACGTCGCCGGCGAGGCCCGGGGTCGGCGGCGCCTCGTCGTCGTCGGGCGGCGCGAGGTTGATGATCGACGGGTCGTAGATGAAGTACTCGTTGGCGCCGTTGAGCTCGATCTTGGCCTGGCCGTCCTTGGTGTCGAGGTTGGTGACCGTCCACTCGATCTCGACCTCGAGGTCGCCGACCTTGACGTACGGCACCATGACCGGCGCGAGCTTGGTCGCCAGCGCCGCGCGCGTCTTGGCGTCGGCGGCGGTCTCGGTCTTGATCGGCAGCTGCAGCGACGCCTTGGCCACCGTCGGCGCGCCCTTCATCATCGGATCGGGGGCCCCGCCCTCCATCGCCGCCGGGGCAGGGATGTAGACCGGGTCGTTGGCGCAGCCCGCGCCTGCGCCTGCGACGGCGATGAGCCCGACGGCGAAAATCGATGCGGCGCGATGCATTTCCTAGCCTCCTTGCGTGAACACGAACGGGTAATTCACGTTGGCGACGCCGCCCTTGGCCGGGAACTTCAGGCGATTGACGTTGGACTTGATGCACGACTCGACGCCGTCGTTGTGCAAGGTGCTGCCGCCCGAGGTCGCCGTGTTGCCGGCCTGGACCACGCCATCGCCGCCGATCTTGAAGTGGATGATCAGCTTGCCGCCGATCCCGGGCGTGTGGTTCAGCTCCTTCTGGTAGCAGGCGCGGAACACGCCCGCGCGCGCCTTGACCACGCGGTCGATCTCCTCGGACGTCAAGCCGCCGAAATCGCCGCTGGGGTTGCTGAACGCGACCTGCACCGGCTTGGGCCCCGTGCCGCAGCCCGCGCCCTTGCAGTTGCCGCCGCCCGGCCGCTCGCCGCCGGTGTCGATCTTGCCGGGGCCGGTCACGAAGTCGCCCTCGGCGTTGCCGCCGCCGCCGTTGCCCTTGCCCTTGGTGCCCGAGCGCGTGCCGGTACCGGTGCCGAGCCCGACGCCGGTGCCCGTGCCGTTGCCAAAGCCGAGCGAGCCCTTCTTCGTGGTGTCGCCCTGGATGCCGGCGAACTTGGTGAGGCTGGTCGACAGGTTGCGATCGATGATGTTGTCGAGGACCTTCTTGTTCTTGTCCTCGAAGAACTGGACCTTGGGCGCCTCGGGCGGCACGTCCTTGGCGTTGGCGTCGCGCGCGCGCTCGGTCTCGCCCTTGCCGCCGGCGGTGCCGATCTCGCCCTTGGTCGCGGTCTTCTTGGGCGGCTCCTTGGTCGCGGCGGCCGCGGCCTCCTGCGAGGCCTGGCCGACGGTCGGCGTCTTCTTGGGCTCCGGTGGCTCCTCGTGCTCGAGCTTGGTCACCAGGTAGCTGCCGGCGAGCTGGCGCGGCCCCGGCCACACGAACGGGTTCTCGCCGTCGTACAGCTGGTAGGTCATGAACAGCAGCGCCGCGTGCAGCACGACCGAGAACGCGAGCGAGGCCTGCGACTCGCCCTCCTGGCGGATCAGCGACCACGCCAGGCCGCCGACGATCATCGCGATCGCCGCGATGCCCAGGCCCCGGACGATCGCCTCGTCGAGGGCCTCGCCCTTGAGCAGCCACAGCACGCTCAGCGCGACGCTCGACAGCACGTAGCCCGCGCCGCCGGCGATCAGCACCGGCTTGGTGAAGAACTGCGGCGCCTCGTCGAGCGTGACGAACTGGAAGAAGATCTTGAACTTGCCTGACGGGTCGAGGTCGATGACGCCCCAGTCGCGGCCGCCGATCGCCGTCGCGCAGAACCCGCCGCTGCCGCCCTCGCGCGCGACCA
>DASWOO010000447.1:0-1980 GCA_036404335.1 Kofleriaceae bacterium | reverse complement strand
GCGTACCAGCCGGGGTTGCCGGAGGCGAGGCCGTAGGCGGCGTCGAACCGGGTGCGGATCGCGGCGAGGGCGTCGCCGAGCTGGAGGAGCTGGGCGGTGGTGAGCACGGTGGAGCCGGTGGGGATGAGGCTCGAGTGCTGGACGTACTCGATCGGCCTGGCCGGGTCGAAGTAGTAGTAGAGCAGCTCGTCGCTGGTGACGCCGGGCGGCGGGGCGACGACCTCGACGTCGTCGCCCTGCTGGACGTTGACGTAGAACAGGTCGATGCCGCCGGGCACGAACGGGTTGGCGGTGACCGCGACGCCGTTGGCCTCCTCGTCGGGAAAGCTCTGGTGGACGAGCACGCCCATGCCGACCGAGAAGTGGTCGACGCCGAAGTAGCTGCGCAGCTCGAAGGCGCGGAACGCCCACGCGCTGGCGTAGACGTCGCGGATCGCGTCGAGCATGTCGTCGAGCTTGCTGGCCTTGCCGGACTTGGAGTCGTAGCAACCGGCGCACGGGAAGCCGGCGAGGTCCTCGCTGTTGCTGCTCGAGCGGAACCGCAGCTTCGGGACCCCGGCGAACCGCGCGGCGACCTTAGCCTGGAGCTGGGTCGATAACGCCGGATCGACCGGCGCCACGAGCATGTCGGCGCGCAGCCGCGCGAGCTGGGCGTCGCGCACCGCCGGGTCGGTCGTGAAGCTCGGGTCGGCGAGCAGCGCGGTGACGCGATCGTAGAACCCGTTGGTCTTCATGAACTGGTCGTAGAAGTAGTCCGGGATCGCGAACGCGTCGCGGATCGGCACGCCGGGCGTCCGGTACAGCACGCCGTAGTGCGAGGCCTTGCCGCCGAACGTGTGCACGCCGGCCTGGATCGCGTCGCGCAGCGGCACGCCGGGCGCCTCGGGCGCGACCTCGACGATGTCGGTCAGCGGCTGGAGCGAGACGTCGCGCGCCGGCAGGGTCACCGGCGCCGGCGCGTGGTCGGCCCACCACTGCGAGGCCTCGGCCTGGCTGACCGAGCGGATCGTCCAGGCCTCGGCGGTGACCGCGAGCTCGACCAGCTGGCCGTCGAGCGCGGTCAGCGCGGGCAGCGTCGTCGCGCCGCGCAGCGCCATGTTCGGCGTGTGCCGGTTGCGCGACAGCACGTTGACGTGCGACAGCGGGGTCTGGAACGCCTGGGTGATGATGCCCTGGACCACCGAGATGTCGTTGGGCACGTCGTCGAGCACGACGATGTCCTGGTACGAGACGTACTCGGTGGCGAGCGCGGCGGCGGTCGTGAAGTGCAGCCGGCCGATCGCGCTGCCGAGCGACAGCGGCTGGTAGTCGATGCCGGCGTACAGCTCGTCGGTGGTGACCACCGGGACGCCCGGCGGCACGCGCCCGGCGAGCGCATCCGAGGTCGGGTGGAATGCGAGCTCGTCGCCGAAGTACACCGCGCGGCGCACGACGTCGTACGCGCTGGCGATCGTCGCCGAATCGGCGACGTTGTACGGCGCGAGGTCGATCGTGAACCGCTTCGGGCCTTCGTAGTAGGTCAGCTCGGCGAGCAGGAACCGCCCGCCGGACGCGTAGTCGTTCTCGCCGTAGAACTCGCCCGCGTCGAGCGCGACGACCGGCAGGCCGTGGCCCGACAGGTGCGCGACGGCGAACTCGTAGTGCGAGCCGAACGCGACGGTGTTCTGAAAGTGGACCCGATCGCCGTCGGCGTGATCGATGATCAGCTTGACCGAGCGCGCGCCGGGCAGGCTGCCGTCGATCGGCACCGAGGCGAGCGCGTCGTAGTCCGCGCGGCACGTGATCGTGCTCAGCTCGGCCGGCGCGACGCCGGTGATCTGGCACGCGCCCTCGACGACCTGGCCCGGCGCGCCGGGCGGGACCTGGTTGTCGCCGCAGGCGATCACGAGCGCCAGGGGCGCGAGCCAGCGTAGGTTCATGGCACCCGAGAAGACCCGCCCGGCCCCCCGGGAGGGCAGCTAATCGTCACCCTCGTCCGCC
>DASWOO010000446.1:0-6428 GCA_036404335.1 Kofleriaceae bacterium | reverse complement strand
GATCGCGCCGCGCAGCCACGCGTCGGGCGGCTGGCTGACCAGGTGCCGGTGGTCCCAGCCGGGCGCCTCGTCGCGCGCCTGCAGGGTGTAGCGGCCGTCGACGAACAGCGTGCTGCGCTCGCGGCCGACGATCGCCGTGCCCCACGAGCCGGTGAACCCGGAGATCCACGCCAGCCGCTCGCGCGCGGCCGGCAGGTACGAGTGCTGGTGCTCGTCGGCGCGCGGGATGATGTACGCCGCGAGGTCGTGCCGCGCCATCTCGCCGCGCAGCGCCGCGAGCCGCCGATCCTGCTCGACGCGATCCATGGCGCGACGCTAGCACGTCATCTGGGCCGGGGCGGGCCCCAGATCGCCGCGTCGGGCGGGATGGCCTGCTCCCACGCGGCGACCACGACGGTCGCGACGCAGTTGCCGACGACGTTGACGCAGGTCCGGCCCATGTCCATCAGCGCGTCGATGCCGAGCAGCAGCGCGACGCCCTCGACCGGCAGGTGGAACGCGGTCAGCGCGCCGCCGAGCACGACGAGCGCCGCGCGCGGCACGCCGGCCACGCCCTTGCTCGACAGCATCAGCACGAGCATCGCGCCGAGCTGATCGCCCCAGCTCAGGTGCACGCCGGCGGCCTGGGCGACGAACAGCACCGCGAGCGACAGGTACAGCGTCGATCCGTCGAGGTTGAACGCATAGCCGGTCGGGATCACGAAGCCGACCACGCGGCGCGGCACGCCGAGCTGCTCGAGCACCTGCATCGAGCGCGGCAGCGCGGCGTCGGACGTCGCGGTGGTGAACGCGATGATCGCCGGCTCGCGGATCGCGCGCAGGAACGTCGGCAGGTGGATCTTCGTGACCAGCGCGAGCACGCCGAACAGCAGCACGAAGAACACGATCAGCGCGGCGTACAGCGCGATCACGCACTTGCCCAGCGGGATCAGGATCTCGAGGCCGTTGGTGCCGAGCGTCACCGCGATCGCCGCGCCGACGCCGAGCGGCGCGAACCGCATCACGAAGCCGACCAGCTTGAACACCGCCTCGGCGCCGGCCTCGGCCAGCTGGGCGATCGGCCGGGCCTTCTCGCCGGCGGCGCCGACCGCGAGGCCGAGCAGCACGGCGAACACGACGATCTGCAGGACGTCGTTGCGCGCCATCGCGTCGATGATCGACGTCGGGAACGCGGAGAGCACGAACTCGGCGAACGTCTTGGTGTGCGCCAGCTGCGCGGCGGGGGCCGGGTCGGCGATCAGCACCACGCCCTCGCCGGGCGCGACCAGGTTGCCGGCGAGGAGGCCCACGCCCAGCGCGGCGGTGGTCGCCAGCTCGAACCACAGGATTGCCTTCCAGCCCATGCGGCCGACGAGCTTGCCACCCGCCCCGGCGACGCCGGCGACCAGCGTCGTGATCAAGAGCGGCGCGAGCACCATGCGGATCAGCCGGAGGAACAGGTCGCTGACAGGCTTGAGCTGCACGGCGAAGTCGGGCGCGAGCGCGCCGATCGCCACGCCCAGCGCGAGGCCGAGCACGATCTGGTGCGTGAGCGTGAGCCGGAAGCGCGAGGCCATCGGCCGAGAGGATAATGACTATTGGATCGGCACGTCGCGCTGCTCGGCCAGGTAATGCGAGCCGCGGGCGCGGGCGGCGGCCTGCTCGAACAGCGCGCGCTGGCCGGGCGGGAGCCGGGTCGCGAGCTGCTCGGCGTAGAACCGCTCGTAGAACTCGTCGGGCTCGACCTCGACGGTGATCCGCAGGGTCGTGGCCTCGGCGATCCGGCCGCCGGCCCAGCCGCGGGCGAAGCGGCTCGCCTCGCCCGGCGGGATCCGGGTATCGGCGCGCTCGTGCCAGGCCGCGTCGCCGGGACCAAACACCACGTCGCGGCCGATCCGCTTGCGGTCGGCGGCGCCGTCGATCGCGCGGCCGCGCGCGTCGAGCAGCGCGATCGACAGCCAGATCGCCGGCGTGGTCGTCGTCGGTAGCATGTGGCCGGCGCCGATGTTCTCGAGCGAGACCTCGGCGCGGACCACGCCGTGATCGCGGGTCGCGGCGCCGGACAGCCGGAGGCCCTGGCGCACCGCCGACGGATCGTGGATGCCCTTGACCTCGTGCTCGCGGTTGGCCATGTGGCAGTGCTGGCACTGCACGCCGCGCCGCATGTACGGCCCGTCGAGCCACTCGCGATAGGTGTCGAGCAGCGGCCGGCCGGCGACCGCGGTGCGCGGCGGCAGCTGGTGGCACGGCAGGCAGAAGTCGCCGCGCTCGTAGAGCCCGAGCGCCTGCGCCGGGTAGCCGGGCAGGGCGAGCAGGGTCGCGGCCACCGACGGCGGCCCGCGGCGGATCCAGCCGCGCACGTGGCAGCCGGCGCACGACACGCCGTCGGCGCGTAGCTCGGCGTCGCGCGCCTGCTCGGCGAGCGGCGCGTGGCAGCGCAGGCACATCGCGCGCTCGTCCGCCGCCATGCCGTACTCGGTCTGCGCGACGAGCCCGGGCGACGCCGCGGCGCGGTGGATCGAGCCATCCCACTCGCGATACGGCTTCGCGTGGCACCGGGCGCACTGCCGCGCGGCCAGCGACGCCTGCGCCGGCGCCAGCTCGGGCGGCGCGGCGCCCTGCGGCGGGATCGCGGCGCCGAACACGGCGACCTCGTCGCGATCGCCGAAGCCGGGCCAGGTGCCGGCGAGGATCGGCGCCTGGCGATCCGCCGCGATCGCCGGCGGCCGGATCGCGCGCGTGCCCGGATCGCGATGGTTGATCCCGGCGATCTCGACGATATGATCCGCCAGCGCCCAGATGTCGGCGGGCGGGATCGCGCCGGCGAAGCTCGGCATCACGCCGACGCCGGTCGTGATGCTCTTCGCGGCGGCGGCGCGGTAGGCCTCGGCGCCGGGCTCGCGCGGCCGGTGCAGCGTCGTGGTCAGGTCGTAGGGCGGGGTGCGGAGCGCGAAGCTCGCCGGGCCGTTGCCGCTGGCGCCGCCGCCGTGGCACGCGGGGCAGCCCTTGCTGCGCCACAGCTCGGCGCCGCGCAGGACGTCGACCGGCGGCGGCGGGCCGAGGTCGACGGCCGCGTCCGCGTCCGCGGTCCGGATCGGCGCGAAGCCGAGCACGACGTCGATCACGTCGTCGCGCTGGCGCTCGGTCAGCGTCGGAAACGCGGGCATCGAGGTGCCCGGCGCGCCGAGCGCGATGGTCTGGCGCAGGTCGTCGCGCGTCGGCGGCTGGCCGGCCACCGTCGAGCGCCACTTCAGCTCGCCGCGGTTGAACGCGCGCGGCGGCGGCCACAGGTACGGCGCGGCGGGGCCGCGGCCGTCGCCGTTGACGCCGTGGCAGGCGAGGCAGAATCGCTCGTAGATCGGCCAGCCCGGCCGGGTCTGCGGCGGACCGAACGGTAGGACAGGTGTGCCCCAGCCTGCCAAGGTAAGCATCAGCACGGCCGCCGCGGCGAAGACGAGCGTGGCTCGATGCACGGCACGAGGCTGCCGCAACGGCGAGGCAAACGCCAGATGTGGTCACGGGCCTTGTCGACGTAAGTCGTCATTGCCATAACCACGGCTCACGATGCGTACCAAGATCTTCGGCCTCGGCAGCTATGTTCCGGATCGGGTCATCACCAACGACGAGCTGCGGTTCCTCGACGATCGCCACGTCCGCCAGGACACGGTGCAGATCGACACCAACGACGAGTGGATCCAGAAGCGCACCGGCATCTCCGAGCGGCGCTACGTGCCGAACGACGGCTCGGTCGCGACCAGCGATCTCGCGGTCCACGCCGCGCGCGCGGCGCTCGCCGACGCCAAGCTCGAGGCCGCCGAGATCGACTGCATCATCTTCGGCTCGCTGTCGCCCGACTTCCACTTTCCCGGCACCGGCGTGATCGTCCAGAAGAAGCTCGGCATCGCCGATCGCAACTGCCCGTGCTTCGACATCCGCCAGCAGTGCTCGTCGTTCGTCTACGGCCTGCAGATGGCGGACGCGTTCGTCCGCAGCGGCATGTACAAGCGCATCCTGCTGATCGGCGCCGAGCTCCACAGCCACTCGCTCGACTTCACCACGCGCGGCCGCGACGTCACCGTCCTGTTCGGCGACGGCGCCGGCGCGATGGTGCTCGGCCCGTCGGACTCCGACGATCCGCGCGCCGGCGTCGTGTACACGGCGGCGTACTCCGACGGCAACGGCGCGATGGACCTGTATCTCAAGATCTTCGAGATCTCGCACCTGCCGTACATCGACTACAGCACGACCGACCGCGAGCAGAACCAGATCATGTATCCGCACATGGACGGCAAGCGCGTCTTCCTGAACGCCGTGCGCGGCATGGTGATGTCGACCAACACCGCGCTCGCCAAGACCGGCCTGACCTGGAACGACATCGACTGGTTCGTGCCGCACCAGGCCAACCTGCGGATCAACGAGAAGGTCGCCGAGGTCGCCAACATCCCGCGCGACAAGGTGCTCAACACGATCCAGTTCTACGGCAACACCACCGCCGCCACCGTCCCGCTCACCGTCGACCACTGGCGCCGCGAGGGCAAGATCAAGCCCGGCGACCGCATCCTGTCCTCCGTCTTCGGCTCCGGCTTCACCTGGGGCGCCGCGATCTTCACCGTCTGAGCCCGGCGGGCCCGCCGGGCGCGTATGCTCATGGCGATGAAGCAAATCGTGATGGCAATGCTCATGTTCGGGATCGCCAGCTGTAGCGTCGAGCGGGCGCCCGCACCAACCGCCGCGCAGGCCGAGGACGGCACGACCCAGTCCACCAGCGCCGAGCTGACCACGGCGTCGATCTCGAACCCGTGCGGGTACTTCGTCTGCGAGCCGCGCGCCCAGTGCCTGGCTTCGGAGGGCGGCATCGTGCGCGGCACCTGCGCCGGCGGCAGCTGGGTCTGCTGCGACCGGTAGCGGCTACGCGCCCACGGCGGGGCCGGCGCGGAGGGCGGCGTTCTCGGCCTCGAGGGCGGCGAGGCGGGCCCGGAGCCGGGCGACGGCGGCGTCGACCTCGGCGGCGGTGTAGCGCGGCGTGAGGTGCTGCGGGCAGTTCCAGTCGAAGGTCTCGAGGGTCAGGACGAAGCCGCGCTCGATCTTGGCCTTGTAGCCGGGGACGGCGAGGGCGGCGGCGAGCGCGGGGTCGTCGCGCAGGTCGCGGGGCTGCATGTGCGCGAGAATCTTGAGGCGGGCGCGGTGCGGATAGTCGACGAGGATCAGGGCGACGCGATCGTCGGCCATGACGTTGCCGAGGCTGATGTACTGGCGGTTGCCGCGGAAGTCGGCGAAGCCGAGCGTCCTGGCGTCGAGCAGCTTGAGGAAGCCGGGCGGGCCGCCGCGGTGCTGGACGTAGGGCCAGCCGGACTGCGACACGCTGGCGAGGTAGAAGCTGTCGCGCGCGGCGATGAACGCGGCCTCGTCGTCGGTGAATCGGTCGAAGTCGCGCGGGGTGCTGGCCTTGTCGGCCCACAGCTCGCGGCTGTGGTTCGCGGCCTGGGCCGCCAGGACGCTGGGCGTCGAGGCGATGTCGAGGAACTTGTAGGCCATGCCGTCACCATAGGCATTGCCGGACCGGTGGAGAATCGCCGTCCGCGGCAAGTCATCATTGCAGAAGCTGCAATGAGCGCGAGCGGCGCTCCCGCCGGGCGGCGGTGAGCGATACTGGCCGGGTGCAGCGTGTGCGCCGGCTGGCCGGCTTGCTCTGGATCCCGGCGTTCTACAGCCTCGTCGTGATCTGGACGTATCGCGCGCTGTGGCACCAGCACGGCATCGACACGGGCCTCGGCTGGGACGTGATCGACACCCACGCCCCCGACCTCGACTTCCTCGCCCGCGAGCTGCGCGCCGGCCGGTTCTCGCTGTGGAACCCGTACGACAAGGGCGGCTACGCGGTGTACGCCGATCCGGTCGTCGCGCGCTACGACCCGTTCGGCTGGACGTTCGCCGCGTGGGGCGCGGCGTTCGGCGTGTCGTGGTGGCTGATCCAGCTCGAGTTCCTCGCCCACCACGTGGTGATGGCGGTGTGCATGCATGGCTTCCTGCGCAGCCGCGGCCTGCCGGTGCGCGCGGCGATGATCGGCGGCGTCGGGCTGGTCGTCTCGGCGCCGATGCTGATCCACAAGGGCTCGAACATCCTGTGGCCGCTGGTCTGGGTGCCGCTGGTCTGGTTCGCTATCGACGCGGCGCTGGCCCGGCCGAGCTGGCGGCGCGGCGCGGGCGTGGCGGCGGCCTACGCGCTGTGCGCGACCGCGGGCTCGCCGCCCGGGCTGTTCTACGCGTCGCTGCTGGTCGCGCCGTACGCGATCTGGCGGCTGGCCACGGTGCGGCCGCCGCTGCGGCCGCTGCTCGGCTGCGCCGCGACCGCCGCGGTGACCATCGCGCCGATCCTCGCGCTGACGATCATCCCGACCCGGACGATCGTGGCGCTCGGCACGCGCGATCGCTGGGCGACCGGCGACGCG
>DASWOO010000445.1:0-5003 GCA_036404335.1 Kofleriaceae bacterium | reverse complement strand
GATCACCACGCCGGCGACCAGCCAGATCGGGCCGGTCCGCACGCGCTCGGGTTCCTGGATCAGCGGCTCGGTCATGTGCCCTCGTAGTTCAGCGCCAGGGCCAGGCCCGGATCGTCGAGCGCGATCGGCACGCGCGCCCGGCGCCGCAGCAGCGCGAAGCATGTGGCGATGCCGACCACGCCGGCCAGCGCCGCGGCGTCGAGCCAGCTCGGCGCGATCTGCGGGTGCAGCACCGGCATCACCAGCCAGTACACGTCGACGTAGTGCATGAGCAAGAGCCACGCGCCGGCGATCGCGAGCGGCCCGCCGCGCCGCTTGACCGCGCGCGGCATCAGCCCGAAGAACGGCAGCGCGAAGTGGCCGACGACCAGCAGCGTGAACACGCCGCCCCAGTGCTCGGCGCCGCGCGCGACGTACCACGGCACCTCGTCGGGCTTGTTGGCGATCCAGATGATCAGGCCCTGCGACAGCTCCATGTACGCCCAGAACACCAGGAACGCGAACATCAGCCGGCCGAGCGCGCCGATGTGGCTGTTCGTGATCGTCCGGGCGACGTCGGGACGCGCGCGGGTCACCCGAGCCAGCACCGCGATCAGCGCCAGCGTCGCGACGAACCCACCGGCGAAGTAGATCAGCCCGAAGATCGTCGACGTCCACAGCGGGGTCAGCGACATCAGCCAGTCGAACGCCGCGAACGTCAGGGTCAGCCCGACCACCGGCAGCCCGGCCGACGCCAGCGCCCGGACCCGGCCGCCGCGCCGCGCGAGCAGCTCGCCGAGCGCGATCCACGCGAGCAGGAACGCCGCCGCCCGGCCGATCCAGAACGGCAGGTTCAGGTAGGCCGCCTTGTGCGCGAGCCGCTCCGCTGCCTCGGCCGGCAACAGCGGCGACGGATCGACCCACGGGTACAGCTTGCCCGCCGACAGCGCGATCGGCACGAACAGCACCGCGAGCGCCGGCAGCGCGCCGGTGACGATCTCGGTCAGCCGCTGGAACACCACGGTCCACCGCGCGCCGACCGCGTGGCCGATCATCAGGAAGATCAGCGCGCCGAGCGCGATCGACGTCGCGTACGCCCACGCCGTCAGGTAGGAGAACGCCGCCTGGGTCGGGTCGATCGTGAAGCCGAGCCCGGTCGCGATCGCGCCCAGCACGCCGAGCGCGGCGAGCGCCCCGGTGATCCGCGGCCGGGTCACGGCAGCCTCCGGGTCGCGTCGTCGCGCACCGCCGGCGGCAGGCGGTCGAGCCGCGCCGTCCACGACAGCGCCAGGGTCCGGACATACGCGACCACGGCCCAGCGGTCGGCGACCGACAGCACGCTGGCGTACGCCGGCATCAGGCCGTAGCCCTCGGTGATCACGCGGTACTGCGCGGCCGGGGCCAGCTCGGTCACCCGCGGCTCGAACAGCGCCGGCGGCCGACGCCGCTGCATATTGTGCGCGACCACGCTGTCGCCATCGCCGGCGACGCCGTGGCACGGCGCGCACACGACCGCATAGCGCGCGCGGCCGCGGTCGATCAGCGCCCGGGTGATCACCGGCATGCCCGTGTCGATCGTCGCCTCGCGCGCGATCGTCCCCGCCGGCACCGGCCGCATCGCGCGGCCATCGGCGAACAGCTCGCTCGCGCCGTACGGCGTCAGCTTGGGCTGCGTGATCATCCGCGACCAGTCCGGCGTCGACTCGCCGTTGTCGCAGCCGAGCACGACCAGCAGCGCGATCGCGATCCTCATGACCGCGCCTCCGCCGGCGGGTGCAGCCACACGACCCGCACCGCGCCCGCGGCCTCGAGCGCCGCGGTGTGCTCCGGCGCGAGCGCCGCCTCGCCGACCGGCACCGCGAGCCAGAACCGGTCGATCGTCGCGCGCTCGAAGCCGTCGATCTCGAACACCGGGTGCCACAGCCGGGGCAGGCCGCCGAGCACCAGCGCACTGATCAGCGCCGCCGCGGCCGCGAACAGCACCGTCATCTCGAACGTGATCGGGATGAACGCCGGCGCCGAGTGATCCGGCCGGCCGCCCACGTTGAGCGGGTAATCCACGACGTTGATCCACCACTGCACGCCGTACGCCGTCGCCCCGGCGGCGAGGCCGACCACGAGCGCGATCCAGCCCAGCCGCGACCGCCGGGTGCCGAGCGCCTCGTCGAGCCCCTCGACCTCGTACGGCGTGAACGTCTCGAGCCGGCCCACGCCGCCGTCGCGCAGCGCGCGCACGCCGTCGATCAGCGCCGGCCCCGAGTCGAACTCGGCCATCATCGCGGGCGCGAGGAGGCTCATGCCGGGTCCTCGTGCGCGAGCGCGGCGCGCAGCTGCTTGACCTCGGCGACCGGCACGAACGGCACGACCCGCAAGAACCCGAGGAACAACAGGCCGAAGAACCCGAACGTGCCGGCGAGGATCCCGAGGTCGACCCAGGTCGGCGCGTACGCGTGCCACGACGACGGCAGGAAGTCGCGCGACAGCGACACCACGATGATCTCGAATCGCTCGAGCCACATCCCGATGTTGACCAGCACGCCGATCGCGAACAGCACCACGAGGTTGTGCCGCATCCGCCGCGACCACAGCAGCTGGGTGACCACGCAGTTGCAGAACAGCATCAGCCAGTAGCCCCAGCCGTACCAGCCGAACGGCCGGTTCACCAGCTGCTGGTAGCCCTCGAACGCGTCGCCCGAGTACCACGCGCTGAACAGCTCGACCGCGTACGCGTAGGTCGCGATCCAGCTCATCACCAGCAGCAGCTTGGCCGCCGCGTCGAAGTGGCGCAGCGTGATCACGTTGTGCAGCCGGAACACGTGGCGCGCGGGGATGATCAAGGTCATCACCATCGCGAACCCCGACAGGATCGCGCCGGCGACGAAGAACGGCGGGAAGATCGTCGAGTGCCAGCCCGGCACGCCGGTGCTCGCGAAGTCGAGGCTGACGATCGAGTGGACCGACAGCACCAGCGGCGTCGCTAGCCCGGCGAGCAGCAGGTAGGCGACCTTATGGTGGCGCCACTGATCGGTCGAGCCGCGCCAGCCCAGCGCGAAGATGCCGTAGATGACCCGGCGGCGATGGGTCGGCGCGCGGTCGCGCAGCGACGCCAGATCCGGGATCATCCCGAGGTACCAGAACATCAGCGAGACCAGGAAATACGTGCTGACCGCGGCGGCGTCCCACGGCAGCGCGCTGCGGACCTGCGGCCAGGTGCCCATCACGCTCGGGTACGGGAACAGCCAGTACGCGAACCACGGCCGGCCGAGGTGGAGCAGCGGGAACAGCCCGGCCTGCATCACCGCGAACAGGGTCATGCCCTCGGTGAACCGGTTGATCGACGTGCGCCAGCGCTGCTCGAGCAGCAGCAGGATCGCCGAGATGAACGTCCCGGCGTGACCGATGCCGATCCACCACACGAAGTTGATGATGCCGAAGCCCCACGCGACCGGCATGTTGTTGCCCCACACGCCGATGCCGCGCAGCACGGTCAGCGTGACCATCGCGAACAGCAGCACGGTCAGCGCGCCGCACACCGCGAAGCCGAGCTTCCAGCCGCGGGTCATCGGCCGCCACGTCGTCGACAGCAGCTGATCGGTCAGCGCGCCGTCGCTCGGCCGGCCGAGCAGCACCTCGCGGCCGTCGTCGGCGAGCAGCTCGCGCGGCGACGCGGTCACGCCAGGCCCTCGCGGCGGTTGCGGATGTGGGCGAGGTACTGCGTGCGCGGCTGGGTGCCCTGATCGTGGAGCACGGCGTAGCTGTGCGGGCGGTGGCGATGCTCGGCGACGGCGGAGCCCGGCTCGGTCAGCGAGCCGAACGTGATCGCCTGGGTCGGGCACGCCTGCTGACACGCGGTCTGCACCGGCTCGGCGGGCCGGCCGGTCCGCCCGGCGATCTCGGCGCGGCGGATCCGCTGGACGCAGTACGTGCACTTCTCCATCACGCCGCGGTCGCGGACGGTCACGTCGGGGTTGCGCGCGGCGATCCGCAGGCCGCTGTGCTCCTTGAAGTCGAACCAGTTGAACCGGCGGACCTTGTACGGGCAGTTGTTGGAGCAGAACCGCGTGCCGACGCAGCGGTTGTAGGTCATCTCGTTGAGCCCGTCGGGGCTGTGGCTGGTCGCCTCGACCGGGCAGACGTACTCGCACGGCGCCTGCTCGCAGTGCTGGCACGCCATCGGCTGGACCGCGACGTGGCCATCGCCGTAGTACCGGTCGATCCGCAGCCAGTGCATCTCGCGGCCGTTGCGGACCTGCGCCTCGCCGACCACCGGCGTGTTGTTCTCGGCGGCGCACGCCATCACGCACGCCGTGCAGCCGGTGCAGGTCGTCAGATCGATCGACATCGCCCACTGCGGGCCGTCGGCGGGTTGCCGGCGCGCGTACAGCGATGGCTGGCTGCCGCGGTGCGCCGCGAGCTCGACCACGAGCGCGCCGTCGAGCGCGGCGAGCTCGCCGCCCAGCGCGATCGGCCGGTCCTCCATCGCCGTCCACGGCTGGGTGATCGCCAGCGACCGGCGCCGGCCCGTCGCGCTGGCCTCGGCCGCGGGGTGTGCCTCGCCGGCCGCCGGCCACAGCGCGAACGCGTTGCCGCCGAGGCCGCGCGCGGTGTGCTCGCCGCCGTCGCGGCCGAACCCGGCGTGGACGAGCACGGCGCCGTCGGCGAGGCCGGGCACGACGATCGCCGGAAGCTCGATCGCGCCCGCGCCGGCCACCGAGATCGCGACCAGATCGCCGTCGCCGACCGCGAGCGCCGCGGCGGTGCTCGGCGAGAGCTGCGCGGCGTTGGTCCAGGTCAGCTTGGTGATCGGCTCGGGTAGCTCGAGCAGCCACGGGTTGTTGGTGTAGCGGCCGTCGTGGACGAACGGGTGCGGCCGCAGCGCGAGCTCGAGCCGGGCGGGCTCGCGGCTGCCGGCGGCGGCGATCACCGGCGCCAACGCGCCCCACGCGACCTCGACCGCGCGGGCCGGGGCGGCCGAGCCGGCGACGCAGCCGCGGCGCAGCGCCAGCTCGAGCGGCGCGTCGGGC
>DASWOO010000444.1:0-3561 GCA_036404335.1 Kofleriaceae bacterium | reverse complement strand
GCCCTGCTCGAGATCGCCGATTCGCCCGCGCCGCCGCTGCACCTGCTGCTCGGCAGCGACGCCCTGCGGCGCACCCGCGACAAGCTCCGCGCCGTGACCGACGAGCTCGACCGCTACGAGGCGCTGACCCGCTCGACCGACTTCCGGTGACCCGGGCTCTGTACGATCGGGCCTACCGCCGCGGCGAGACGTGGTCACAGTGAAGTGATTGATGCCCGACGCCCCTGGGTTCGATGCTGCGCGCGCGTACAGTGCCCCGAGGCCGCCGCCCGCGGCCGCCGTGGACCGCTTCGTCTACGGGCTGACCCAGCCGCTGCTCGGCATCCGCCTGCTGGCGAGCCACCGCGCGCTGCTGATCGCCGCGCTGATCCCCGCGGTCGTGCTCGCCGCGTTCTGCGCCGCGATCGCCCTGCTCGGCAACGGCCCCTTCGTCCACAAGTTCTACACGACGTTCGCCGTGCTCGCGCCGCTGCCGTCGATCGTGTTCGCGGCGCACTACGCGCGCATGGCGGTCGCGGCGCGGCACGCGCTGGGCTTCGCCCCGGCCGAGCCCTGCATCGAGCCGCTCGGCCGGCTGGTGCGACGCACGATCCACCAGGCGATCCTCGTCGTGATCGCGATCGCCCCGGTCAGCGTGCTGCTCCACATGGTGCCAGGCGCGGGCGGCGTGCTCGGCAAGATCTTCGCCGCGGCCTGGACGCTCCACTGGGTCGTCGTCGAGGCATTCGACTCGGCGCGCGTGATGCGGCCCGGCCAGACCCTCGCCGAGCTCGACGCCGAGGCCCAGCAAGTCCGGCCGCCCTGGTACGTGCGCGGCCTGTTTCACGCCGCCGACCACGTCCCGCTCGCCGGCGGCCTGCTCCGCCGGTTCGCGCGGCTCTGCGATCGGCTCTCGATCTCGTGGCGCGAGGAGATCGCGCTGGTCGAGCACCACCCCGTCATGGTCCTCGGCTTCGCGCTATCGACCGCGGCCCTGCTCGCCATCCCCGTCGTCGACCTCGCCTTCCGCCCGATCGTGCTGATCGCCGCGGTCCACGTGCTGGGTCAGCTCGAGCCCGCCGCCCCGAACCCGTGATCCGGCGCCTGCTTCGTCCACGCTCGAGAGTCGCCCCTCCGTAGGTTGCCAGTAAACTGCGCTGCGCCAGCAGGACGTCCCCGACCACCGCTGAACGCGGTAGGTTCCGGCATGGTTGCTCCACGCGTGCTGGTCGTCATGGGTGTCTCGGGCAGCGGCAAGACCACCGTCGGCTCGCTCCTCGCCGGCCGCCTGGGCTGGCCGTACGCCGAGGCCGACGCGTTCCACTCCGAGGCCAACGTGGCCAAGATGGCGGCCGGCCACCCGCTCACCGACGACGATCGCTGGCCGTGGCTGGCGGCGATCGCGGCGTGGATGGATGACCGGCTCGCGCGCCACGAGGCCGGCGTCGTCACCTGCTCTGCGCTCAAGCGTGCGTATCGCGAGGTCCTGCGCCGTCCGGAGGTGGCGTTCGTGTACCTGGAGGGTAGCCAGGAGCTGATCGCCCGCCGGCTCGCCGCGCGACACGGCCACTTCTTCCGGGCCGAGATGCTGGCGAGCCAGTTCGCCGACCTCGAGCCACCGGCGCCCGACGAGGACGTGGTCACCGTGCCGATTGGCGGCACGCCGGCGGAGATCGCCCAGGTGATCGTCGACGCCACGGGCGTCGCCACCGGGCCCGGCCGATGACCTGGACCGCCAGCGACACCTGGCTCGTGATCGCCGCGCTCGCCGGGATCGCGACGATCGTCGTGCTGATCAGCGGCTTCAAGGTGCACGCGTTCCTGGCGATGATCATCGGCTCCGGCGTGGTCGGCCTGGCGTCGGGCCTCCATGCACCCGATGTCGTCAAGCAATTCGAGACCGGCTTTGGCAACACGCTCGCCAGCGTCGGTATCCTGGTCGGCCTCGGCACCATGCTCGGCCGGCTGCTCGCCGACAGCGGCGGCGCCGATCGGATCGTGACCACGATCCTCGGCTGGGCCGGCGAGCGCCGCTTGCCCTGGGCGATGACGCTGATCGCGATGATCATCGGCATCCCGCTGTTCTTCGAGGTCGGCGTGGTGCTGGTGATGCCGGTGATCCTGCTGATGACGCGGCGATCCGGCAGCTCGGTCGTCCGCGTCGGGATCCCCGCGCTGGCCGGCCTCTCGGTGATGCATGGCCTGGTACCGCCGCACCCCGGACCGCTGATCGTCGTCGACGCCCTCAAGGCCGACCTGGGACAGACGATGGCGCTCGGCCTGCTCATCGCGATCCCGACGGTGATCATCGCGGGGCCGGTGTTCGGCGCCTGGATCGGCACGCGGGTCCGCCCCGAGCCACCGGCGGAGCTGGCGTCGCAGCTCGCGCGCGGCAACCGCGATGCACAGCGCCCACCACCCAGCTTCGCGGTGACCCTCGGCACGGTGCTGCTTCCGGTGGCCCTCATGCTCGGCAAGGCGCTCGCCGACGTCCTGCTCGACAAGGCCGCCGCCCTGCGCGTGGCGCTCGACTTCCTCGGCGCCCCGGTCATCGCGCTCCTGCTGTCCGTGATCGTGGCGATGTTCAGCTTTGGCTATCTACGCGGGTTCTCGCGCAAGGCGGTCAACGACCTGCTGAGCTCGAGCCTGGCGCCGATCGCCAGCATCGTGCTCATCATCGGCGCCGGCGGTGGCTTCAAGCAGATGCTGATCGCCGGCGGCGTCGGCGACGCGATCGGCAAGGCGGCGGCAGGCAGCGCGATCTCGCCCCTGCTGCTCGGCTGGCTGATCGCGGTCGGCATCCGGCTCGCGACCGGCTCGGCGACGGTGGCGACGATCACCGCCTCGGGGCTGATGGCGCCCGTCGCGGCCGGGCTCGCCGGCCCTCACCTCTCGCTGCTCGCGCTCGCGATCGGCTGTGGGTCGCTGTTCTTCTCGCACGTCAACGACGCCGGCTTCTGGCTGGTCAAGGAGTACTTCGGGATGACGGTCGGCCAGACCATCAAGACATGGTCGGTGATGGAGACCCTGCTCTCGTCCGTGGGCCTCGTGTTCATCCTGCTGTGCAGCCTCGTGTTCTGAGTGATCGCGTCGATGCGGACGCTTCGCCAGGCCGTGTCATGCCGGGAGACCCCCGCCCGCAAAGATGACAGCGGTGTCGCCCGACCAGCCACCGGCCGCGGTCGTGTTTACGCATCACGGCGCCATCACGGCCTTGGTCATGCAGCTGGTCATGTGCTCGGTGATCTCGGTCATCGCCTTGGTTTGCCGCACGGTGGGCCTTTGCATGTGCCCCGATATTTTGGCCAGCTGCTCGCCCCACCGGGTCAGCTTGCCGGTCACCCGATCGGCACAAGCTCTGTTGGCGCACTTGCACATCTCATCACGGAACTGCCGCATGGGGCCGAGGACCTCATGCTCGGTGGTCGCGCTGCCGCTCTCGTCGGTCTCGACCGTGGCCTCGGGCTTCGATCCACTGCGGTACCCTAACGATGGCGCCACGAGGCCGGCCACCAGCCCGAGCGGCGCGGTCACGTAGCCGCCGCCAATGCCGGCGCGCATGTCGCGCGCAAACGGCACGTC
>DASWOO010000443.1:0-2043 GCA_036404335.1 Kofleriaceae bacterium | reverse complement strand
GGCCGAGCTGGCCGAGCTCGAAGTCGGTCAGCCGGCGCAGCTCGTCGAGCGAGCGCCGCGCGAACAGGGCGGGGTCGGCGCGCGCGGTGGTCGCCTCCTCGGCGATCGCCTTGGCGCCGTTCTCGCAGAACTCGAAGCGCGCGCGGTGCTCGGCCGCGGGCTCGGGCCAGGCGCAGCCCGGGCAGTCGAAGCCCGCGGGCTGGTTCATCGCGAGCAGCGCGCGGCCGCCGCGCAGGAGCCCCGAGTCGCGGTACAGGTGGTGCGTCGTCGAGATCATCGCGCCCAGGCCGCCGGCGGCGCGCGGCAGCTTCTTGAGCTTGACCTCGGCGACCGGGACGTCGAACGCGAGCTCGCCGCGCCGCGCGTGGACGAGCGCCAGCTCGCCGTGCGGCGCCGCGGCGTCGGTGGTCACCGCGGCGGCGTGGCCACCATGCGCGATCGGGCCCTGATTGCCGGGCGAGGCGGCGGTGTGGACCGGCCGCGGATCGACCGGCGGCGACGTCGTCGGGACGCCGTAGGGATCCCAGCTCTCGGCCGGGGCAGCCGCGGGCCCGTCTGGCCCGTCTGGATCGTCTGGCCCGTCTGGATCGCGCGCCATGATCGCATAGGTAGCACGCGGCTGCGCGCCAGCTAGAACTTGCGAGGCTTGCGCGGCTTCTTCGCGACCGTCGGCATCTGCACGCCGACCTCGGCGGGATCGAGCGTGCCGCTCGCGACCTGATCGCCGCGCCGCGTGATCGAGATCGTCGGGTACTCGCCGCGCGACGCCTCGACCAGCCCGGCGCCCTCGAGCGCGCGCAGCAGGTCGAGCGCCGGCCGCTC
Organism: Kofleriaceae bacterium; assembly: GCA_036404335.1. Taxonomy (GTDB): domain Bacteria; phylum Myxococcota_A; class Polyangia; order Haliangiales; family Haliangiaceae; genus JABFXX01. The sequence continues at coordinate 1,221 of DASWOO010000443.1, read as the reverse complement.
GCGCCAGCCGCGCAGGCAGTTGCGCTCGGCGAGCTCGTCGAACCTCGGATCGTCCTCGGTGCCGACCGCGAGCTTGGCGATCCGGGTCCGGCCGAACCGGCCGTTGAGCGCGCCGACCAGGCCGAGCAGGCCACGGATCGCCTGCAGCTCGGTGGCCGACAGCGCCATCGTCGACGGCCGGCCGTGGGCGATCGCCTCGCACGTGTCGCAGCCGCTGCAGCGCCGGCCGCGGTCCGTCCACTCCTGATCGCCGAAGTACTCCAGGACGAACTGCCGGCGGCACCGGGGGTAGTAGGCGTACTCGACCATCGTCCGCAGCTTGCTGCGCTCGACGTCGGCGCGGCGCGCCATCGACTCGACGTCGAGCGGTGGGTACACGCCGGGCTCGGGCCGCGACGCCCCGAGCCGCTCGTCGTCGCGGCGCAGCATGCCGTGGCGCTCGAGGATCCGGATCGCCGCGCCCAGGGTCGCGTTCTTGATGTCGCCGCCCAGGTGGTTCTTGATCCGCGCCTCGAGCTCGTCCTCGTACGGCGTCAGCTTGCCGAGCTCGGGCCGGTCGCGCAGCGCCTTCCAGATCCCGCGCAGCAGCTCCGCCGACGGGTACGACGCGTCGATCAGGAATTCCTGCAGCTTGATGTCGCTGTGGTTGAACAGCAGCACGCAGCGGGTCGGCTTGCCGTCGCGCCCGCCGCGGCCGGCCTCCTGGTAGTAGGCCTCCGGGCTGCGCGGGATATCAGCGTGGACGACCAGGCGGATGTCCGACTTGTCGACGCCCATGCCGAACGCGTTGGTCGCGACGATCACGTCGAGCTGGCCGGACATGAACACGTCCTGCGCGCGCTCGCGGACCGCGCCCTCGAGGCCGGCGTGGTAGACGCGGGTCCGCATCCCGGCGACCTTGAGCGCCGCGGCATACTTCTCGGCGTTCTTGCGGGTCGACGCGTAGACCAGGGCGGTGCCGCCGTCGCGGGTGCGGACCAGCTCGACCAGGCGGTCGGTCTTGTCGTCGCCGCCACCGACCTTCTCGACCGCGTAGTGCAGGTTCGGCCGGTCGAAGCCGCGGACGTGCATCTGCGGCTTGTCGAAGCCGAGCTGGGCGGCGATGTCGCGCCGGACCTCCGGCGTCGCGGTCGCGGTGAACGCGGCGATCCGCGGCGGCGCCAGGTTGCGGAGCAGCTCGCCGATCCGGCGGTAGTCGGGGCGGAAGTCGTGGCCCCACTC
>DASWOO010000442.1:0-2671 GCA_036404335.1 Kofleriaceae bacterium | reverse complement strand
CGTGCAGGCCCTCGGCGTGCCGGGTGCGGTCGAGCAGCCGGATCAGGGTCTCCTTGTCCTCGAGCGTGCGCAGCAGCTCGCGGGCGTGGTCCTGGGCGATCGCGTCGTCGAGCAGGTTGGCCTGGCCGCTGATCAGGACGTCGGCCGAGCGCTCGCCGCCGGCGACGAACGTGGCGTGGCCGAGCCGGAGCGCGGCGGCCACGGCCTCGTCGTAGCGGTTCTTGTCCTCGCCGAGCTCCCGGATCACGCGCTCGCGGACCTCGTCGATGGTCATGCCCTTGAGCAGCTGGTTCAGGTAGTTATGGATCGGCTCGAGCCGGCGCGGGTCGACGTCGTCGATGATCAGCCGGTTCTCGATCCGGCCGTCTGACGTCACCAGGACCGAGATCAGCTTGCCGTCGCGCAGCGGCACGAACTCGATGTGGCTCAGCCGCTGGTGGTCGGGATCCGGCGTGATGATGATCGCGGCGTGCTGGGTCAGGTCGCTGAGCAGCCGCGACGCGCGCTGCACGACCTCCTCGGGCGAGCGCGCCGTGACCCGCTCGCGGATCTCGTCCTTTTCGCGCGCCGACATGCCGCGGACCTTGAGCAGCTCGTTGATGAAGAACCGCAGGCCCGACGCGGTCGGCACCCGGCCGGCCGACGAGTGGCGCTGCTCGAGCAGGCCCAGCTCCTCGAGATCGGCCATCACGTTGCGGACGGTCGCCGGCGACAGCTTGAGGTCGTGGCGGCGCGTCACCGTCCGCGAGCCCACCGGCTCACCGCCGTGCAAGTACTCGGTCACGACGGCGTGCAGGATCTTTTGCGCACGCCGCGATAGCTCGGTGCCGCTCATCCGGTCTGTCCGAGCTTAGCACCCCAGCTCGTGACCACGCGGGTCGCAATACGGTCCGACATCAGAAACCCGCGCAACGTCGGGCAGATCCGGCCCTCGCGGCGCTCGGCCAGGCCGGCCTCGACCAGCCAGTCGGCCACGCCGGGGGCGGCGGCGAGGTCGGCCTCGGCCACGCCGTCGGAGGTCCGCAGGCCGAGCCAGGCGCGATCGGCGGCCGCTTCGTCGGCGGGGCTGTCGGTGACCTCGGCGGGCGCGCCGGGCGCTGCGAAGTATTCGGACGCGCGGCGCGGATTGGTGGCGCGGCGGCTCGCGCCGTCCGGGCGCAGCTGCAGCGAGGCCGCGCCGACGCCTAGGCCGAGGAAGGCCGCGCCGCGCCAGTACAGCGAGTTGTGGACCGCGCGCCGGCCGGGCCGGGCGTACGAGCTGATCTCGTAGTGGTCGTAGCCGGCGGCGGTCAGCCGGTCGTGCGTGGCGATGTACAGATCGGCGATCGTGTCGTCGGACTTGGGCACGAGCCGGCCGTCGCGGACCCGCTGGCCGAACGCGGTGCGGTCCTCGATGGTCAGCTCGTAGACCGAGAGGTGATCGGGGCGCAGGTCGAGCTCGGGGGCGGTGGCGGCGCCGTCCTCGACGATCGGCGCGGCGGCGGTGACGGGATCGGCCACGCCGAGGATGAAGTCGGCCGACGTCGCGAACCCGGCGGCCAGGCTGCGCGCGATCGCCGCGCGGCCGTCGCCGAACCGGTGATCGCGGCCGAGCGTGACCAGCTCGGGCTGCGCGTACGACTGCACGCCGATCGACAACCGATCGATCCCCGCGGCGCGCCACGCGGCCAGGTGCTCGTCGGTGACGTCGGTCGGGTTCGCCTCGATCGTGATCTCGCGCGGCTCGCCGGCAAAGGCCTGCCGGATCTCGGCGATCGCCGCGGCGATGCAGTCCGGCCGCCACAGCGACGGCGTGCCTCCGCCGAGGTAGATCGAGGCCAGCTCGCCGGTGAACCCCGGCGCGCGGTCGGCCAGCTCGCGGCGGATCGCTGCGAGGTACTCGTCGTGCGACGGTGGCCCGACCTCGACGGCGAAGTCGCAGTAGGGACACCGCTTGCGGCACCACGGGTAGTGGAGGTAGACGCCTAGGTCAGGTATGTCCCCACTCTATCTCGATAACGCCGCGTCGACCCGGATCAACGACGACGTGCTCGCCGCGATGACCGAGGTGATGCGGACCGCCTGGGGCAACCCGAGCGCCCAGCACCCGCAGGGGGCCGCCGCCCGCGGCCATCTCGAGACCGCGCGCCGCCGGCTGCTCGCCGCGTTCGGTGACCCGGCCGACGAGCCGGCCGGGTCGCCGGCCGGCTCGCTCGGCGATATCGTCTGGACCAGCGGCTGCACCGAGGCCGACGCCCTCGCCGTGCTCGGCGCTGCCCAGACCCGGCCCGGCTCGATCGTCATGTCCGCGGTCGAGCACGCCGCCGTGTCCTCGCTCGCCGGCCGCATCGATCGCCCGGCGATCCAGATCGCGCCCGGCCCCGACGGCATCGTCTCGCCCGCCGCGTTCGCCGAGGCCGCCGCCGGCGCCGCGGTCGTCGCCGTCGTCATGGTTCAGAACGACATCGGCGTCGTCCAGCCGGTCGCCGAGATCATCGCCGCCGTCCGCCGCGCCAACCCCGCCTGCCACATCCACGTCGACGCCGCCCAGGCGTTCGGCAAGGTCGCGATCGACGCCCGCGCGCTCGGCGCCGACTCGATCGCGATCGCCCCGCACAAGTTCCACGGCCCCAAGGGCATCGGCGCCCTGTGGCTCCGCGCCGGCGCCCGGCTCGAGCCGCTGTGGATCGGC
>DASWOO010000441.1:0-3547 GCA_036404335.1 Kofleriaceae bacterium | reverse complement strand
GCGCGCGCAGCCGAGCTGATCGCGGCGATCGACGCGCGGACTGCGCGCGCGGTGCCGGCGGGTGAGGAGATCGACGCGCGGCTCGACCAGCTGCGCCACGCCGTGCGCGCGATCGCCCAGGCGGTGGTCAAGCTGCCGGATCACAAGCTCGACGATCACCAGCCGCTGTCCGACCTGGGCTTCGACTCGATCCGCGTCGTCCAGCTCGCGCACCAGCTGTCGGAGCACACCGGCTACAAGCTGTCGCCGACGGTGATCTACGATCACCCGTCGCTCGCGGAGCTGGTCGGCCACCTCGCGGCCCAGGGCGTGATCGCGCCTGCCGCGCCCGTCGAAGCGCCCGCCGAAGTGCCGGTCGAAGCGCCGGTCGAAGTGCCGGGCATGCCGGTCGGGCCCGTCGCAGACGGCTCCGCGATCGCGATCATCGGCGCCAGCGGCGTGTTCCCGCGCTGCCGATCGATCGCCGAGCTGTGGGCCGCGCTGGTCGACGGCGTGGATCTGGTCACGCCCGCGCCCGCCCGGTTCGGCGACCCGGCCGGCGTGCCGACGGCGATGGGCTGCATCGACTGGGTCGACGAGTTCGACCCGGCGTTCTTCGAGATCGCGCCGCGCGAGGCCAAGGCGATCGATCCGCGCCAGCGCCACCTGCTGCAGGAGTGCTGGAAGGCGCTCGAGGACGCGGCGCTCGCGCCCGACCAGCTCGGCGACGCGCGGGTCGGCGTGTTCGTCGGCGTCGAGCAGGGCGACTACGCGCTGCTCGCGCACGGCGCCGGCAACCTGACCTCGAACCACGACGGCGTGCTCGCCGCGCGGCTGTCGTACTTCCTCGACCTCAAGGGCCCCGTGCTCGCGATCAACACCGCGTGCTCGTCCGGGCTCGTCGCGGTCCACCAGGCGTGCGCCAGCCTCGCGCGCGGCGAGTGCGACGTCGCGATCGTCGCCGCCGCCAACTTCGTGCTGACCCGCGCCTCGCTCGAGGCGATGCACCACGCCGGCATGCTTTCGGGCGCGGGGCGCTGCGCGACGTTCGACCAGGCCGCCGACGGCATGGTGCCGGGCGAGGCCGTGGTGGCGCTGGTGCTCAAGCGCGCGGCCGACGCCGAGCGCGACGGCGACCCGATCCGCAGCGCGATCGTCGCCAGCGGCGTCAACTACGACGGCCGGACCAACGGCATCACCGCGCCGTCGGGCGCCGCGCAGCGCGCGCTGATCTCGGCGGTCTACCGCGACGCCGGCCTCGACGTCGGCGAGCTGGGGTACCTCGTCGCGCACGGCACCGCGACCCGGCTGGGCGACCCGGTCGAGGTCAACGCGCTCGCCGAGGTGCTGCGCGCGGCCACGCGGCCGGGGCGCTGCGCGCTGACGTCGACCAAGTCCAACCTCGGGCACGCGTTCGCGGCGTCGGGGCTGGTCAGCCTGGTCTGCCTGTCGGAGGCGCTGCGCCACGCGACGATCCCGGGCAGCCTGCACTGCGACCACGCCAACGGGCTGATCGAGTGGGGCGACCGGCTCTACGTCAACCAGCGCACCGCGCCGTGGGACGGCGAGGGCCGGCCGCGGCTCGGCGGCGTGAGTGCGTTCGGCATGAGCGGCACCAACGCGCACGTCGCGCTGCGCGAGCACGCCGCGCCGGTGCGGCCGACGGCGCTGCGGCCGTGCTACCTGCTCGTGCTGTCGGCGAAGACCGCCGCGGCGCTCGACGAGGCGGCCGCGCGGCTGTGCGCCTGGCTGGCCGATCGCAGCGATGGCGAGCTGCCGGCGATCGCGGCGACCTTGCTGGTCGGCCGGAGCCATCATCGCCATCGCCGCGCGGTGGTCGTCGACCGCGTGGCGGACGCGATCGCGGCGCTGCGCGGTGACGCGGGCGGTCTGGCCGGCGTGGTGGCGCGCGACTTCGCGCCGCGCGCCGCGGTCCGGGCGCAGATCGACGCGCTGGTCGGCGAGCTCGCCGAGCTCGCCGAGCTCGTCGACGAGGCCGCGTATCGCCGGGCGCTGGGCGCGCTGGCCGAGCACTACGTCGCCGGCCACGCGATCCCGTGGGCGCGCAGCTACCGCGGCGCGCCGCCGGTCCGGCTGCGGATGCCGAGCTACCCGTTCGCGCGCGGTCGCTACTGGATCGCCGAGGCGCCGGCCTCGGTGCCGGTGGTCGAGGCGCCCGCGTCGCTCGACAAGCCGCGCAACATCGTGCTGTCGCCGCTGGCCGACGCCCCGGCGGCCGTCGCCCCCGTGATCCCGGCGGCCGTCGAGGCCGCGGCGCCCGTGGCCCCGGCGGCCGTCGAGGCCGCGGCGCCCGTGGCCCCGGCTGCCGACGCCGCGGCGGCGCGCAGCGCGGCGATGCGCGAGCACGACATCCTGCAGGACCTCAAGGCCGCGGCCAACGTCGACTTCCACGGCATGGTCGTCACGCTCAACCGCACCGGCGTCATGGTCGAGCACCTGATCCCGTACTCGATCGAGTTCGCCGACTACGCCGGCCAGTGCGGCGGCGAGGTGCTCGACCTGGGCTGCGCGTACGGCATCGCGGCGATCGCGGCGCTCGAGCGCGGCGCGCGGGTCGTGGCGCTCGACATGGAGCAGCGCCATCTAGACATCCTCGGCCAGCGCGTCACCCCCGAGGCCCGCGCCCGGCTGACCCTGGTCCGCGGCGTGCTGCCCGACGTCGACTTCGCGGACGGCCGGTTCGCCGCGGTCCACGCCAGCCGCGTGATCCACTTCCTGTCGCCCGACGACGTGCGCGGCGTGCTGCGCAAGATGTATCGCTGGCTGGCGCCGGGTGGCCGGCTGTTCCTCAGCTCGGACTCGCCGTACTTCGGCTACTGGGCGACCCGGTCGGACGACTACGACGCGCGGCGGCGCGCCGGCGACCCGTGGCCGGGCTACATCGCCGACGTCAGCCGGTACTTCGACCCGCGCGACGTCGCGGGCGGCCCGCCGCTGATCAACGCGCTCGACCCCGAGGTGCTCGATCGCGAGTGCCGCGCCGCCGGCTTCGTCGTCGAGCGCACCGGCTACTTCGGCGCGGTCGGCGTCGGCCGCGATCGCCGCGCGCACGGCGCGCCGGGGCCCGACATGGAGCACGTCGGCGTGATCGCGCAGCGGCCGCTCGGCGATCCGGTGCGGCCCGAGCCCGCGGGCCGGGTCGCGCGGTCGTCCGACGGCGCGGCGATCCACTACCAGGTGCACGGCGGCGGCCGCGGTGCCGCGCTGGTGCTGATCCATGGCCTGGGCTGCGACGCCGGGTTCTGGGACAGCCAGCTCGACGCGCTCGCCGGCGATCACACCGTGGTCGTGCTCGACCTCGCCGGCCACGGCCGGTCGGCGGCGCAGCGCGCGGCGTGGACGATCGAGGCGTTCGCCGACGACGTGATCGCGGTGGTGCGCGACGCCGGGCTCGCCGAGGTCGTGCTGATCGGCCACTCGCTGGGCGGCCCGATCATGATCGAGGCGGCGGCGCGGCTGCCCGGCGCGGTGCGCGGGCTGATCGGCGTCGACACGCTGCACAACCTCGAGCCGCGCCGGCTGACCGCGGCGCAGATCGACGCCCATG
>DASWOO010000440.1:0-18293 GCA_036404335.1 Kofleriaceae bacterium | reverse complement strand
CACGGTCTCGGTCGGCCGGAAGTACAGCTCGGTCAGGCACTCGAGGAACTCGTCGTGCGGCAGCTGATGGATGTGGGTCTGGAACGGGTAATCGATGTCGCGCCCGGCGTAGCTGATCGCCGCGCGGCGCTCGACGGTGTGGATCGCGCCGGTCATCCGCGCGCGCAGCCACGCCTCGATCTCGGGCTGCTTGAAGTGGAAGAAGTGCCCGGAGTAGTCCCAGACGAAGCCGTGGTCGACCACCGTGCGGCAGTAACCGCCGGGCTCGGCCGCCGCCTCGAGCACGAACACCGGCGCGTCGGGGTTGCGCGCGCGCCACCAGTTGGCAAAGCCCAGGCCGGACACGCCGGCGCCGATCACGACGGTGGTCACGGCAGTCTCGCCAGCTCGTTCTTGAAGATCCGCTGGACGATCGCCGCGGTCGCGCCGTACGTGCTCTCCATGCCGAAGTACGACATGCTCTTGGACAGGAGGCTCTGGCGCCGCGAGTACGGCGTGTCCGACGCGTAGTGGATCACGCCGAGCTCGAACGGCAGCTGGTCGACCAGGGTGACGATCTCGTCCCGGGGGTGGCGGCGCGGCTCGGCGACCTCGTAGGCCGCCGACAGGTACGGCCCGGCCTCCATCTCCATCACCGTGTAGCCCTCGCGATAGAACACGTCCATGTAGTCGCGGTTCTGCAGGAACGCCGAGCGCACGGTCAGCGCCTTCTGGTTGTCGAGCACGGTGCCGTGGCGCATGAACGGCTGGACGTCGGCGGCGGTCAGCGCGTTCTTGAGGATGAACGTGTTCGACGAGTGCTCGTCGTGCACGATCTTGCTGATCATCACGTCGCCGACCCGGCCGTTGAGGGTCGCGGCCTTGCCCATGATGTAGATGCCGCGCAGCTCGTCGACGCCGAGCGACAGCGCCGACAGGTGGTGGTAGGCCGCCATGCCGAGCGGGTAGTCGATGTTGATGATCACCGCGCGGCTCTCGCGCAGCCGCTCGAGATCGGGCAGCTGCAGCCGCGGGTCGATGTTGTCGGGCGACAGCTTCGACAGCTCGATCACCTGGGCGTCGACGTCGATCCGGCCGGGCGAGCCGAGCGCGCGGATGCCGGCCGCGGTGTCGTACTCCTGGACGCGGGTCATCCGGCCGGGCGAGGCGTGGATGAACGCGCGCAGCGAGTAGTAGAGGATGTTGGTCGCGAGGTTCAAGTCGCCCCGGCCGGCCGCCTCGTCGTAGCGCGGCGCCAGCTCCTCGAAGTTGCGGGCGCGCAGGAAGTCGAGGATCTCCTCGCGGTGGTTGAGCGCGTAGCCGCCGAGCATGTTGGCCAGCGAGTGGCTGTTCGACGACACGAAGTAGACCGGGCGCCCGGTCGGCACTGCCGGGGCGATCGCCTGGAACCAGCGCTGCGCCGAGCGCTGGTACTCGCGGTACGAGCCGTCGAGCAGGCGGATGAACAGATCGCAGTCGTGGGCGATCATGTCGCCCAGGATGTCGCTCGACCGGGGCCCGAGCGCGCCGCGCAGCCGGGCGACCGCGGCGTCGTCGCCGAGCGCGCCGGACAGCGCCGCGTCGTCGGTCACGTCGGCGATCCGCGCCGACAGGAGCCGGTTGCGCAGCTTGTTCCACTCGATCTGGTAGGCGGTGAGGATCGGCACCAGGTCGTCGATGTCCGACGCCGAGGCGATGAACACCGCCAGGGTCTCGCCGCCGTCCCAGCGCAGCGGCCGGCGGCGGCCGCGGGTGCGGACCACCTGCCAGCGATCGACGGGGTAGCCGGCGTGGTCGAACTGGGCCTGGGACTGGCCGAGCACGAGCCGGCGGACCCGCGGCATGCAGTCCGGGAGCCGGCCGGCCGCGTAGGCGAACGCGGACAGGTCGGGGTCTTCGGTCTCGGCGTTGAGGTGCAGGCTCGACCGCGAGAACAGGTGCGCCTCCTCGAAGGCGCGCACCCGGACGTTGCCGCTGGCCCGCAGCAGTGAGTAGTAGGTACGGATGTAAAGGTCGATCTCGTCGCTCGTTGCGCGAGGTTTCTGGCGATCCACGGGCCCAGGGTAGATCACCCTTGGCTCCGGAGCGCTTTTCCTGGCCTCCAGATAGTGCTAACCAAGGCTCCCCGACGGTTTTCTGGTAAGAGGATTCCTTGAGTAAAGAAGAGCTCGTTCATCTCGACGGCGAAGTCATCTTGATCGCGAAAGGCGGCAACTTTCGGGTCAAGCTCGACAACGGCCACGAGGTGCTGGCCAAGCTCGCGGGCAAGGTCCGGCGCCACCGCATTCGCGTGGTGCTCGGCGACCGCGTGACCGTGGCTGTCTCGCCCTACGACCCGACACGTGGCTTCATCGTCTACCGGCAGCGCTAAGCCAGTACCTGCTACATTCGAGGCGTGGCAGACACGCCTCTCTATGTAGGGATCGACCTGGGTACGACCAACTCCGCCGCCGCGGTCTTCGATGGCGAGCGGGTGAGCGTCGTACGCAACGCGCAGGGCGCGTCGGTGACCCCGTCGGTGGTGCGGCTGGACAAGCAGGCCCGCGCGACCGTGGGCACGCGCGCGCGGCGCTTCCTCGAGCAGGATCCGAGCAACACGGCCGCCGAGTTCAAGCGGCTGATGGGCACGGGCAAGCCGATCGAGTTCCCGGCGGCGGGCACGACCCGCAAGCCCGAGGAGCTGTCGGCCGAGGTGCTCAAGGCGCTCCGCCAGGACATCACCGACCAGCTCGGCGTGGCGATCGATCGCGCGGTGATCTCGGTCCCCGCCCTGTTCGAGCTGCCGCAGAGCGCGGCGACCTCGGAGGCGGCGCGGCTCGCCGGGTTCGCCCGGGTCGAGTTGCTCCAGGAGCCGATCGCTTCGGCGCTGGCCGCGGGCTGGCGGGCAGAGCAGGACGGGACCGGCAGCTGGCTGGTGTTCGACCTCGGCGGCGGCACGTTCGACGCCTCGCTGCTCGAGACCCGCGACGGCCTGCTCCGCGTGGTCGGCCACGACGGCGACAACTTCCTCGGCGGCCGCGACTTCGACTGGACGATCACCGAGCACCTCGCGTCGCAGCTGGCGGTGGTCCCGCGACGCAATAACCCGGCCCACGCCGCCGCGCTGCGCGTGCTGCGGCTCGCCGCCGAGGACGCCAAGATCGAGCTGTCGCGCGGTGACAAGGCGCAGGTCAGCCTCGCCCAGCCGCTGACGATCGACGGCCAGGAGATCGAGGTCGATCTCGAGCTCGATCGCGCCACGGTCGAGCGGCTGTGCACGCCGCTGGTCGATCGCGCGATCGACGTCTGCCTGCGGCTGATGCAGGCCAACGGCCTGGCCGCCGGCGCGCTGTCGCGGCTGGTGCTGGTCGGCGGCCCGACCGTGATGCCGATGGTGCGCAACCGGGTCGCGGCCCGGCTCGAGGCGCAGATCGCCGAGGGCCACGATCCGATGACCCTGGTCGCGCAGGGCGCGGCGCTGTACGCGGCGACCGCCGGGCTCGATGGCCGCGCGGCGGCGGCCGCGGCGCCGGCCGGCCGGCAGATCTGGCTGCAGTACCCGGCGGTGTCGTCGGACCTGACCCCGCACGTGGTCGGCAAGTTCGTCGGCAGCGATCCGCCGGCGAAGATCTCGCTGGTCCGCGCCGACGGCGGCTGGACCAGCACCGAAGCCTCGGTCGCGCCCGACGGGACCTGGCTGACCACGGTCAGCCTCCTGCCCCGCCGCGCGTGCACGTTCACGATCGAGGCGCGCGACGCGGCCGGCGCGCTGGTCACGGTCAGCCCGCCGTCGTTGACGATCGTCCAGGGCCTGACGATCGGCGACCCGCCGCTGTCGCGCACGCTCGGCGTCGCCCTGGCGAGCGGCCACGTCCAGACGTACCTGGAGCGCGGCGCCCCGCTGCCGGCGCGCCGGACGTTCACCCACCACACGATCGAGACCGTCGCCAAGGGCAGCTCGGACAGCGTGCTGCGGATCCCGATCGTCCAGGGCGAGCTGTCGCAGGCCCACCTGTGCCGGCTGGTCGGCACGCTCGACATCGGCGGCGACGCGGTGACCGACACCGTGCCGACCGGCTCGGCGGTCGAGGTCACGATCGAGCTCGACCGCGGCGGCCGGCTCGCGGCCCGCGCGCTGGTCCCGGCGATCGGCCAGGTGTTCGAGCACGTCGCGCACCTGCTGGTGCCCGAGGCGGCGCCCGAGGCGCTCGATGCCTCGGTCCGCGACCTGCGCCGCCAGCTGATGGAGCTGCGGACCGACGCGTTCCGCCACGGCCTGGGCCAGGTGATCGAGAAGCTCGACCGGATCGAGTCGCGGCTGTCGGAGGCCGAGCGCGACATCGACGCGGCGCACGGCGGCGACGCCGACGCCGCCCAGCGCGCGCGCCGGACCTTGCTCGACGTCGACGCGACGATGACCGAGGCCGACCTCGCCTGCAAGTGGCCCGAGCTCGACGAGCAGTCGCGGCGCACCGCGATCTACGCGTCGTCGATCGTCAGCCAGCACGGCACCGAGGCCGAGCGCGGGCTGCTCCAGGACGTGCTCGCGGCGATGGACAAGGCCCGGCGCGACAAGGACGCCGCCGAGCTCGAGCGCCAGATGCGCCTGGCGTCGCGGCTGATGAACGGCGCGTACAACCGCACGCCGGAGGCCTGGGAGGCGCACTTCGAGCACGCCGCGTCGGAGGTCAGCAAGTGCAGCGACCTGCCGCGCGCGCAGAAGCTCGTCGGCGAGGGCAAGGCGGCGATCGGCCGCGGCGACAACACCGAGCTGCGCCGGGTGGTCAAGGCGCTCTGGCAGCTGCTGCCCGAGAGCAGCGAGGCGCGCAAGCTCGGCTTCGACTCGGGCGTGCGGTGAGCGCGGCGCCGGCGACCTCGGCGAGCAAGCTCGCCGACAACCCGTTCTACGTGCTCGGCGTGGCGGTCGAGGCCAGCCGGATCGAGGTCGAGCGCGAGGCGCAGAAGCTGCTCGGCATGCTGGAGCTTGGCTTCGCGCAGGTCGCGACGTACCTGACGCCGCTCGGGCCCCGGCCGCGCACGCCGGAGCTGGTCCGGGCAGCGGTGGCGGCGCTGCGCGATCCGTACCAGCGGCTGGTCGCGGAGCTGTGGGCCCGGCACGCTCCCCCACCGACGGGTTCGCCGGCGGTGGGAGCGCGAATTCCGGACGCAGCCGAATCGTCATCGTCACCGTCATCGTCATCGTACCCGTCGCGCGCGGGCCTGCGCCGCCGCCTCGGCTGGAGGCCGTGATGTTCGCGTTCGCGCCCTACTTCCTCCTGCAGTGGCTGCGCGGGCAGGCGTTCGACGCCCGCCGCAAGGACCGCACCTGGCGCTACCTCGCCTGGTCGGTCGCCGCCGGCGCCGCCAACGGCGTCGCGGCCGGCTGCGCGCTGTGGTTCATCGCGCTGTTCTGGATCTTGCAGCTCCACATCCTCGCGATCGCGCTGTTCGGCGTGCTGATCTGGCCGACCGTCGGGCCGCTGCTGATCCGCGCGGCGTTCGTGCCCGCCGGCTGGGCGCGCGCGGCGTACCACACGGCGATGTACGGCCGCGTCGGGGCCGACCCGGAGGCGTTCGCGCTGTGCGCCGCGGCGTGGGCGAGCCAGTCGGGCGAGGCCGTGGCCTGGGTCGAGGCGAAGCGCGACCAGCGCACGCCGCTCGGCGACGGCGAGATCGCCGCGACCGCGGTGCTCGCCGCCAACCGCGGCGACGTGGACACCGCGCGCGCGCTGCTGCGCTCGCTGGTGATGATCGTCGAGGACCACCCGAGCGTGCGCGAGCTCGCCGGCGAGTGGCTGGCGTGCGACGCCGCCGAGCGCGGCGCGTGGCGCGAGCTGTTCGACGACGCGGCCGCGGCGACCTGGCCGGCCACGCCGCTGACGTTCCTGCTCGAGGGCGTCGCCGCCCGCCAGCTCGGCGCCGCCGGCATGCCGTCGAACCTCGAGCTGTGGGGCCGCTGGCTGATCGCGCCCCGGCGGCGCGCGACCCTGCCGCTGGTCCGCGACGCGCTCGCCGCGGTGCCGCCCGAGCAACCGCGCTCCACGGCGCTGACCGCGGCGGGCGCGGCCGCGGCCGACGGCCCGCCGCTGATCGCCGCGATCGCCGGCCAGCTCGCGTTCGAGACCGAGCCGGCGACCGCCGCGCGCCTGGCGTCGGCCGTCGGCGCGTGGGATGCCGCGCTCGCCGACGACGCCACCCGGGTCTGGCTCGCGCGCCGCGCCCTCGAGCTCGACGCGCCGCTCGGCGCCGTCGACAAGGCGATCGCCGACGTCGCGGCCGCGGTCACCGACGACCTCGGCCGGCTCGCCGAGGCCGCGCAGCTCGGCGCCCCGCCCGGCGGCGCCGCCGGCCCGGTCGGCCACGGCCTGATCCGCCGGCTGCGCCACGGCCGGCTCGATCACCTCGAGGCCGGCTTCAAGCGCTGGGCCGAGCGCCGCCACGGCGAGCCGCTCGCCGCGATCGACGAGTGGCGCGAGTTCGTCGCGCTGTGGACCGGCTACGCCGCCGCGGTCGCCGCGGGCGGGCTCGACCTGCGCCGGCTCGCGTTCCCGCAGGCGTTCACCCAGAGCAGCCACATGGCGGCGTGGCTGTGGAACAAGCGCGCCGAGCACGTCCTGTCGCACGCGATCTCGAAGTGGCTGCTCGCCGAGGCGCTCGTCGTCGGCGACACCGAGGCGATCGAGCTCGGCCACCGCAACTGCGCGCTCGCGGTGCCGACCCGGCTCGGCCGCATCCAGCAATAGCCGGGCCCAGGCGTGGTATCACCGGGTCGATGATGCGCATCGCGCTCGCGACCCTGACCCTGGGTGCGCTGGCCTGCGCGGGTAGCGGCCAGCCGGCGCGCACCGCCGGCGATCCGACCGCCGCGCTGCCCGCCACCGCCGCTCCCGCCACGCCACCACCGCCGCCGCCACCGGCGCACGACTACCCTGCCTCGCCGCGGGGCGACGTCGTCGACCAGATCCACGGCGTCGCCGTCCGCGATCCGTACCGCTGGCTCGAGGACCCGACCCGGCCCGAGGTCGCCGACTGGATCAAGGCGCAGGACGGCTACACCCGCGCCCGGCTCGCGAGGCTGCCGCACCGCGACGATCTCGCGCGTCAGCTCGCCGAGGTGTTCTACTTCGACGCGACCGGCGCGCCGCAGCACCGCAAGACCGCGCGCGGCCAGGACCGCTACTTCTACTCCCGCAAGCTGAAGGACCGGGAGAAGGAGCTGGTCTACTGGCGCCAGGGCGCCGGCCCCGAGCGCGTGCTGCTCGATCCCAACGCCTGGTCGGCCGACGGCTCGGCGGGCCTGCGCGGCTGGTGGCCGAGCGACGACGGCCGCTACGTCGCCTATCACAAGACCGAGCACAACGCCGACGAGACCACGACGTACGTCCTCGACCTCGAGACCGGCAAGGACCTGGCCGACGTCGTCCCCGGCACCAAGTACGCCGGCGCCTCGTGGGCGCACGACAACCGCGGGTTCTATTACACGTGGGTGCCGCCGGTCGGCGGCGAGATCACGGTCGCGGCGCGGCCTGGCCTGGCCGAGCTCCGCTACCACAAGCTCGGCGACGCCGCGGCCAAGGACGCGGTGTTGCGCGAGGCCACCCACAACCCGCAGACCTTCGTCAGCGCCGCCCCGTCCGACGACGGCCACTGGCTCTTCGCCCAGGTCCAGCACGGCTGGAATTCGACCGACCTCTACTACCGCGACCTGCGCAAGCCGCGGGCGGGGTGGACCACGCTGATCGAGGGCGCGCACGCCAACTACCAGGCCGACGAGTACCGCGACCGGTTCTACGTCCGGACCAACGACGGCGCGCCCCGCAACCGGATCATGGCGGTCGACCCGGCGCACCCGGCGCGCGACCAGTGGAAGCAGCTCGTCGCCGAGGCCGACGCCACGCTCGACGGCTTCCAGGTGATCGGCGGCCGGCTGGTGCTGACCTACGCCCGCCGCGCCGCGAGCGAGGTTGAGCTCCACGACCTGACCGGCGCGCTGGTCAAGAAGCTCGCGCTGCCGCCGCTGGGCAACGTCACGTACATCCACGGCCGGTCGACCGAGGACGACGGCTACATCTCGTACACCTCGTTCACCACGCCCGAGACGATCTACAAGCTCTCGGCCCAGCGCGGCGAGGTCAGCGAGTGGTCGCACATCCAGCTGCCGATCGACATGGCGCCGTACACCACCGAGCAGGTGACGTACCCGTCGAAGGACGGCACGCCGATCACGATGTTCCTCATCCACCGGAAGGACGCGGTCAAGGACGGCAAGACGCCGGTCTACATGACCGGCTACGGCGGCTTCAACCTGGCGGTGATGCCCGGCTTCGTCTCGTCGCGCTCGTCGTGGGGCGCGCACGCGGTGTGGCTCGCGCACGGCGGCATGATCGCCATCCCCAACCTGCGCGGCGGTGGCGAGTACGGCGAGGACTGGCACAAGGCCGGCATGCTGCTCGAGAAGCAGCACGTGTTCGACGACTTCCTCGCCGGCGCCCGCTGGCTCGCCACCAGCGGCTGGACCTCGCCCGCGCACCTCGCGATCGCCGGCGGCTCCAACGGCGGCCTGCTCGTCGGCGCCGCCGTCACCCAGGGCCCCGCCCTGTTCAAGGCCGTGGTCTGCGAGGTCCCGTTACTCGACATGGTTCGCTACCACCGCTTCGGCTCCGGCGCGACCTGGGTCCCCGAGTACGGCAGCGCCGACGACGCCGCCCAGTTCCAGGCGCTCTACGCCTACTCGCCCTACCACCACGTCGTGCCCGGCACCGCCTACCCGGCGGTCCTGATGTCGTCCGCCGACCACGACGATCGCGTCGACCCGCTCCACGCCCGCAAGTTCACGGCCGCCCTCCAGGCCGCGACCTCGAGCGACGCCCCGATCTGGCTCCGCATCCAGGCCAACGCCGGCCACGCCGGCGTCGACCAGGTCAAGCAGCGCATCGAGCAGAACGCCGACACCTACGCGTTCCTGATGTGGCAGCTGGGCATGGAGTAGCCGCACTCGCGCGACCATCCTGCGCATGACCGATCTGGACGATCTGATCAGCCGGGCGCGGGCGCTGGCCGCCTCGACGCGCCGACGCCTGCTGGGCATCTGCGGCGCACCGGGCTCCGGGAAGACCACGCTGGCCGAGCAGCTGGTCACGGCGCTCGGAGATCGCGCGGTGCTGGTCGGCATGGACGGCTTCCACCTGTCCCAGCGCGAGCTGCGCCGACTCGGACGGGAGCCGCGCAAGGGCGCGCCCGATACGTTCGACGCGGCCGGCTACGTCGAGCTGATCCGCCGGCTCCGCCGCAACGGCCCCGAGCAGCCCGATGCCGAGACCGTCTACGCTCCCGAGTTCCGCCGCGAGCTCGAGGAGCCGATCGCGGGTGCCGTGCCCGTCGCGCCCGAGGTGCCGCTGGTCATCACCGAGGGCAACTACTTGTTGCTCCGCGATCCACCGTGGGGCGGCCTCCACGATGTGCTCGACGAGGTGTGGTTCGTCGAGCCCGACGAGCCGGTGCGCCTGGCCCGCCTGGTCGCGCGCCATCGCCGCTACGGCCGGGCCGACGCCGAGGCCCACGACCGCGCCCACGGCTCCGATCAGGTCAACGCCACGCGCATCCTGGCGACGGTGGAGCTCGCCGACCTGGTCATTCGCGACGAATGAGGAACGCGACCTGGGCCTCCGCACCAGGCAGAACGTGACACCGGTACGTGCCCCGGATGGCGATCGAACGTCGGGCTGTCCGCGCCCCGCCGGATTCCAGGCGATGTCGGCGACTGTCAGCGCTGGCCAGCACGGTGAAGCTGTCGCGGCGCCCGAATCGCGACAGACAGGCGGCATGACTATGCCAATGCGCGCCTCGCGCGCGCTCGCCTTTCTGTCTGGACTCGGGTGCTTGCTCGGCGCGGCGACGGGGTATGCGTCGCCGATCGTGGGGCAGGCCTCGGGCCGATGTATCGATGTCAATGCGGCGTCGCAGGCCAACGGCGCGGTGGTCGAGCTGTATGACTGTCTGGGCAACGCCAACCAGGACTTCGCGGTCCAGCCGCGCGGCGATGCGTTCCAGATCGTGGCGCGGCACAGCGGCAAGTGCCTCGACGTCGATGGGTTCTCGACCGCCGATGGCGCCGGCGTGCATCAGTGGGAGTGCCACGGCGGAGATAACCAGCGCTGGCGGCTGCAGGACGTGGGCAATGGCACCCAGCAGCTGGTGTCGGTCAACAGCGGGAAGTGCCTGGACGCCGGCGGCACCGGCAATGGCACCGGGCTGCAGCAGTGGACGTGCTGGGGCGGTGCGAACCAGCGCTGGCAGGTCGCGGGCGGGACGCAGGCGGCGGTGATCGGCGCGTACGTCGACGGGTTCTCGGCGGCGGGCGCCGGCGGCGCGACCAAGGAGGACAACCTGCGCTTGCTCGAGCAGTACCTCGGCGTGCCGATCGGCTCGATGCGCGCGCTGGAGTACGGCAACAACGACTCGTGGGCCGGGTTCCAGAGCGGGTTCGGCTGGTCGACCGGCGGCTGGTACGCGGCCAACCCCGCGCGCAAGATGCAGTGGTCGGTGCCGATGACGGTGTGGGGCACGAGCCTGGCCGACGTCGCCGCCGGCGGCTACGACGCGTACTTCGCCGACGCCGCGCGGACGATCGCCCAGCACTACCCCGCCGCGGCGATCCGACTCGGCTGGGAGATGAACGGCTACTGGATGCCGTGGGCGGCGCAGGGCCACGAGCAGGACTTCATCAACGCGTTCCGCCGGATCGTCGGGATCTTCCGCGGCGTGTCGGGCCAGTTCACGTTCGACTGGTGCCCCAACTTCGGGGTGCAGAACGTCGATCCCGAGCTGCTGTACCCCGGCGACGACGTGGTCGACACCATCGGCATGGACTACTACGAGCAGGACTGGGGCGATCCGGTGTCGCGCTGGGACTACTCGCTCAACAGCGACGCGCGCGGCCTGCGCTGGCACGCGGCGTTCGCCGCCCGCCACGGCAAGCGGATGAGCTACCCCGAGTTCGGCTCGGGCAAGGGCGGCGACTCGGGCTACTTCGTCACCCAGATGGCGAGCTGGATCGCGAGCAACAACGTCGCGTATGCCACGTACTGGAACTCCAACGCCGACTACCCAGGGCGCATGGACCAGAATGCCTATCCGGCGATCGGCGCGGCGTTCCGCGCGGCGTTCGACGCGCTGATCAGCCAGCAGTAACTAGCGCGCCGCCGACCAGTCACAGCCGAGCTCGGCCTGCGCGACATGGCAGCGCAGGCACATCCGGCGGTTGCCGCGATCCATCGCGCGGCACTGCGCGCTGCCGCGCCAGCTCTTGGGGTGCGGCGAGGCGTGCGGCGCGCCGGGCTGGGCGCTGTGGCACTTGAGGCAGTCGTCCTCGCGGTGGCACGAGGTGCAGCTGGTGATCGCCTTACGGGCGTCGCGCGCGTGCAGGTTGGGGCCGATGCCGGTGCTGGCCCAGCCGGGCGGATGGAACGCGCGCGACGGGTCGGTCGACGAGAAGTCGGTGTCGCTGCGGGTGCCCAGCCCGGAGCGTTCGTGGCAGGCGATGCAGAACGACTCGGTGCGGTGACACGCCGTGCAGTCCGGCTTGCCGCGGCGGGCCTCGACGGCGTGGGTCGCGACGTAGTTGCCGGGGTGGAACTCCATCGGCTTGACCACGCCCTGGTGGCAGGCGATGCACTCGCTCTGATCGTGGCACGCCGTGCAGGTCGCGCCGGGCTGGCGCGCCTCCTGGGTGTGGTGCCGCGCGAAGTCGGGGCCGTGGGCGTCGCCCAGGCCGTCGTGGCGCGGCACCAGGGTGCCGTGCGGGAAGCTGGTCGCGAGCAGGCCGCCGCGCAGCGCGAGGTGGCAGTCGGCGCAGTGGCGCGGCTCGCCGCCGCGGGTGTGGCAGCGCAGGCACGCGGCCATCGTCGGCAGCTGGCGCGTGGTCGCCAGGTCGACCCGGGTCAGGTCGCCGTGGCAGGTCGCGCACGGCTGGGCCTTGTGCGCCTGGTGATCGAACTTGAGCGGCGACGGCGTCAGGTAGCTCTGCGCGACCACGGCGCCGGGCACGTAGCCGGGGTGACACGTCTTGCAGGCGGCCGGCGGCGCGCCGGCGACGGCCAGGTCGGGCTTGCCGCGATCGATCGGGTGGCAGGCGCGGCACGCCAGCTCGGTCGGCAGCAGGTTGTCGATCGACGACGTCGAGGTCGCCGCCGCCGCGTGGCACGCGGCGCACGCGGTGCCGCGCGCGGCGTGCTTGGCGTGCGAGAACGTCAGCGGCAGGCGCTGCATCGGGTAGACCACCGGCGACCAGGCCTCGGCCGGATCGCCCTCGGCCAGCACGCCGCCGGCCACGGCCAGGCTGGCGGCGATCGCGATCACGAGGGCTATCGAGCTGGGTTTCATGGCTACTGCGCGGACCTATTGCTCGGGCCTATTGCTCGGGCCTATTGCTCGGGGATGAACGCGAAGTCGAACAGGCCGATCGCGCGGTACTGCAGGTCGCTGATCGCATCGTAGTCCGCCTCGACGATCGCGTGCAGCGCGACGCCATCGGCCAGCCGCCACGACATGCTGGCGACCGCCGAGTCGGTGACGTAGCGCGGGTGCGCGCTCGAGCCGGTGCCGCCCTCGTCGGAGTCGACCGCCAGGCTGACCAGCCGGCCGCGCAGCCAGACGTCCTGCGCCGGGTGCCACGCCGCCTCGCCGCTGCCGCCCAGCCGCCGCCCGCCGTAGCCGCCGTCCCACAAGGCGTCGATCCGGCCGTGCCACCGGTCGCCGAGCGGCAGGCTAGCCCCCGCGTCGGCGCCGCCCGCGGTCGACGAGCCGCCGCCGGCGTGGTGGTAGATCCGCAGCCAGCCGCTGGCCTGCAGCGCGAGCGCGCCGGCGCGCTGATACGCCAGGCGCAGATCGGTGGTCGGCTCGATCGAGAACGCGTTGAAGATCGAGTCGCCGTCGAACGTGGGATAGAAGTATTCGATGCTCGGCTCGAGCGAGCTCGCGCCGTGGCTGAGCCGCACCCCAGCGTCGGCGCGATCGACCACCGCCTGCAGCAGCGAGTAGCGCAGATCGGCGTACGGCGCGATGCCGACGCCCGCGAGCGACGCCTGGCCATGCGCCCGCGCCCACACCCGCTCCTCGTCGACGCCGCTGCCCGGCGCCTGGCCATGGTCATTGGGATACAGCCCGAGATCCGGATACTGCAGCCGGTCGGCGGGCCCGATCAGCCCGACGGTCTGCGACCAGGTCCGGCGATAGCCGAGCTCGGCGCCGAACCCGTGGAGCTGCCGGGTCGCCAGGGTCACGCCGATCGTCGGCTGGCGGACGTCGCGCTGCGGGCAGTACTCGTAGTCGCTCGACAGCGGGCGATTGGTGATCGTCCGGTTGCGATCGATCAGCTGCCAGGTCCCGGTGCCCGGCGTCGGGCCCTCGACGTACTCCTGGCACGCCGCGCCCGACGTGCCGTCGAGCTCGTACGCCGAGACCCCGAGCGGCGAGCTCGCCCGCACGGCCAGGCCGCCGCTCGCCGCCACGGTCAGCGGAGTCGACGGCACGTCGAGCCGGGCGACCGCGCCGTCGATCGCGCCGGTCTCCCAGCCGTCGCTGGTCACGGTGCGGCCGAGCTGGACGGTCAGCCGATCGTCGAGCAGCCCGGCGAGCTCGACGTAGCCATACAGGAGCTGCAGGCTGGCGATCGAGTCGCCGAGCTCGGGCACGACGTCGAGCGCGTCGCGCCGGACCGGCACGCTCAGCGGGATCCGGACCCGGCCGCTGCTGTAGTCGCCGAAGTCGTGATCGACGCGCAGGTAGGTCTGCAGGCTGATCCGCAGCCCGCGATCCGGCAGGTGGGCCCGGCGCCGCATCGCCGAGAGATCGCCGACGTCCCAGATCCGCAGGGCGAGCGTCTGGGTGTAGCGCTTGCGGCCCAGGAACAGGTCGGGGCCGATCAGCTTGTAGTCGCGCAGCTGGTAGACCTGGCCGATCGTCTCCGTGCGCAGCCAGAACTCGTAGGCGTGGGCCGGCGTCGCGGCGGCGCCGAGGGCGATCGCTACGGCCAGCGCGCGGCGCATCCCGGCCGACGATAACACGCGCGGCGGGCTCATCGCGCGACGGTGACCGAGTCGACCGCCAGCACCCCCGCGCCGTCGACCGGCCGGGACGCAATGCCCCACGCGCCGCGCGCGCTGCCGTCGGCGGGCGGCGCCGGGATCGAGCACGCCAGCACCGGGCGATCGTCGACGGCGACCGCGGCGTCGTGATCGCTGATCGCCAGCCGCAGCGTGACGGCGAGGACCGGGTCGAACGCCGGCGCGACCTCGCCGGTGCACACCACACGATCGGCGCCGCCGGCGCGCTCGACCAGCCGCGCGGCCTGGCCGGGCACCAGCTCGGCGAACATCAAGTGGCCGGGCGCGATCTGCCGGGCGAGCAGCGCCGCCCCGCCCTCGGCGACGTGCGCGACCACGCCGATCGAGCCGGTCGGCGTGCGCGGCCCGCCGACCAGGGCGCGCGCGGTCAGCGCCGTCTCGGCCTCGCCCGCCGGCGCGATCAGCTGCCACGCCACCGGCGCCTCGCCGCGGGTCACCGTCGACGGGTCCGGCGCGGTCAGCACGCCGCCGCCCAGGCCGCTGATCGGCACCGCGGTCACCGAGCCCGACGCCGGGCCGACCAGCGACGGCCGGTACAGCCAGGCGTCGGCCGCCAGCGCGCCGCCGACGACCAGCACCGCGCCGTCGTCGAGCCGGATCGCCGCCGGCGAGCTCAGCACCGGCCCGGGCGCGCCGGCCGCCCAGCGATCGCGGGTCGGGTCGTAGATCAGCGCCGCGTCGCCGCCGCCGATCGCCACGACCTGGCCGTCCTCGAGCGCGACCAGCCGCGCGCCGGTGCGGGCGGGCGCCGCGCCGGCCACGTGCACCACGCCGGGCGAGGCGATCGACGCCGCGCCGGTGGCGGGCTCGCGGTCGTCGGCGAACGCGGTCAGCACGGCGCCACCGTCGAGCGCCGCCGCCTGGCCGTGGCCCCCGGCCAGCGGCGTGGTCAGCGCGTCGCCGAGCGCGAAGCTCTCGACCAGCTCGGCGCTGCTGCCGCCGGCGAACACGAACCGGCGCTGGCCGTCGGCCTGCTCGCCGACATCGAACAGCGCGCCGCCGAGCCGCGCCGCCGGATCGGCGATCGCCGGCAGCGCGAGATCCGGCGTGTTGAGATCGCTCACCTGGTAGCGGACCAGCTGGCGGCGCGCGGTGCAGCCGCCGCCGGCGGTCGGCGCGCAGCCGCCCGCGAACAGCACGTGATCGGCGTCGAGCGCGATCGACGCGTGCTGGACGTACGGGTCGATCAGCCGCGGCCCGTCGGTGAACGCCCGGCGCGCCGGGTCGAACACGACGAACGCGCTGTCGCCGCTCAGCGCGACCCGGCCGTCGGGCAAGGTCGCAAGCGAGAACCCGGCGAACCCGGTCTCGGCCAGCACGTGCGGCACGGCGACCGGGAAGAACGCCGCGGTCGCCGGGTCGTAGTACTCGGCGGTCGACAGCGCGCCGGCCGCGCCGGTGCCGCCGACCACGAGCACGCCGGCGCCGGCGCGCGCGATCAGCGGCTGCTGGCGCGGCTCGGTCATCGCCCCGGTCAGGCACCAGCCGCCGGGCGGCGCCATGAACACGGGGATCCGCGCGCCGTCGGCGAGGTCGGCGTAGGCCAGCGGGGCCGACTTGCCGGCCGCGCCGATGTCGCCGCCGCCGATCTGGACCTCGACGCCGAGCTGCTCGGTGTCGGCCGGGAAGCTGTCGATCGCCACGGCCTCGTCGAGCGTGATCGACTGGCTGCGCTCGCCGGCCGCGGTGTACGCGGTGACCTTGATCGCCGTGGCGCGATCGGGCCGGGCGCAGCCGAGCGGCACCAGCGTGACCTGCGCGGCGTCGTGGCAGCCCGACGTGGCGCAGCCCGCCGCGGCGCAGATCGCTGCGAGCGCGAAGGCCGGCGGGCGCATGCCAGGAGAGACCACCGCGCGCATGATACGCTGCCGGCGATGTCGGATCGCGACCGCGAGGAGCCAAGCGCGGACCTCCCGGCGAGCTTCGGCAAGTACTACCTGACCGAGAAGCTGGCGACCGGCGGCATGGCCGAGCTGTACCTCGCCAAGATCGTCGGGCCCGGCGGGTTCGAGAAGCCGGTGGTGATCAAGCAGATCCACCCGCGGCTGTCGGGCCAGCGCCAGTTCGTCGACCTGTTCGTCGCCGAGGCCAAGACCCTGGTCACCCTGGCGCACGGCAACATCGTGCCGGTCTACGAGCTCGGGGTCATCGACGATACCTACTTCATCGCGATGGACTACATCGACGGCCCGACGCTGTACCGGCTGACCGAGGTCATGCGCCGGCGCGGCGCGGCGATCGAGCCGGCGATCGCGGCGTGGATCATCGCGCGCATGCTCGAGGGCCTGGCCTACGCGCACCGCAAGGGCGAGGGCGTGATCCACCGCGATCTGTCGCCGCGCAACGTCATGCTGTCGCGCGACGGCGAGGTCAAGCTCGTCGATTTCGGCATCGCGGTCACGCTCGGCGCCGAGGCCGACGACACCGGCGGGTCGGCGCCGACCGGCTCGTTCCCGTACATGTCGCCCGAGCAGGTCCGGCGGCAGCCGCTGACCGGGCAGACCGACCTGTTCTCGGTCGGCGTGCTGGCGTGGGAGATGCTCGTCGGCGACCGGCTGTTCGCCCGGCCGGAGCCCGAGGCCACGCTGCAGGCGGTGATCGATGGCGACATCGCGCGGCCGTCGCAGCTCCGGCCGGAGATCCCGGCGCGGCTCGACGAGCTGGTGATGCGCGCGCTCGAGCGCGACCTGGCGGCGCGCTGGGCCTCGGCCGACGACATGCTCGCGGCGCTGCAGCGCTACCTGTACGGCCTCGACGAGCCGCCCGGGCCGCGCGACGTCGCGGCGCTGGTCGCGCGCTACTGCCCGCCGGAGACCCGCCGGCTGCCGACCCACCTCGAGGTCGAGGAGGCCGCGGCCGACGAGCCCAGGCCCGGGCCGTCGACCCAGGTGATCCCGCGCGACGCCAGGCCGCGGGCGCGGACCGAGACGTTCGCGACCCACGTCGCGCTCGACGAGCTGCTCGCCGGCGCGTCCCCCGACGAGCCGGCGACCTCGGTGGCCGCGCGGCCGGCGCCGGCGCCGGCGCCGGCCGAAGACCTCGACGATCCCGACCGGCCGATCCCGCGCCCCGAGCGCTCGGCGATGGGCATCCCCGGCCGCGAGGCGCCGAGCCAGGCCCTGCTCGTGATCGGCGCGCTCGGCGCGATCGGCCTGGGCGGCGCCACGCTCTACACGTTCTACCGCGGCCGCAGCGCGATCGAGCGCGGCGACCCCGCCCTCGCCCACCGCGACGCCGGCCTGGCCAACGCGATCGCGCCGCCCGACCTGCCGCCCGACGCCCCCGACGCCAGCGACGCCAATAACGTCAATCACGTCAATGACGCGCCCGCGCCCGACGCCGGCGAGCCGCCGCCCGACGCCGCGCCGCACGCCCACCTGCCCGATCACCGCGCCCCGCCCGACGCCGCCGTGGCCCCGCCCGACGCCCCGCCCCGCCCGGCCGGCAGCGCGACGATCACGATCGGCGCCAACCCGTGGGGCGACGTCGTGCTCGACGGCAAGACCATCGGCCACACCCCGATCGAGAAGCTGACGGTCCCCGCCGGCCACCACACCGTCAAGGTCACCTTCGGCGGCGACGACCCGCCGCGCACCCAGACCTATCAGCTCGAGCTCGCCAACGGTGATACTCGCGACCTGCAAGCCGACTTCACCAAGCCCTGAAGCGGTACCTTCGCGCCATGCGACCCCTGCGGTATTCCATCAACGTCACCCTGGACGGGTGCTGCGACCATCGCGCGATCGACCCGAGCGAGGACGTGCACCGGGTCGCGGCCGAGAATCTCGCGCGGGCCGATGCGCTGCTGTTTGGCCGGGTGACGTACGAGATGATGGAGGAGGGCTGGCGAGCGCCGGCGCCGGCGGGCGCGCGGCCTGCCTGGATGGAGCCGTTCGCGCGGACGATCAACGCCGCCAAGAAGTACGTCGTGTCGAGCACGCTGACGCACGTCGACTGGAACGCGGAGCTCGTCCGCGGCGATCTGCGCCAGGCCGTCACCCGGCTCAAGCAGGAGCCCGGCCAGGGGCTGCTGGTGGGCGGCATGACGCTCCCGCTGGCGCTGGCGGAGCTCGGCCTGATCGACGAGTACGAGCTCGTGGTCCAGCCCCGGCTCGTCGGCCACGGGCCGACGCTGTTCGCCGGCCTGGCGAAGCACATCGACCTGACGCTGGTGAGCCGGCGGGAGTTTCCCTCGGGGATCGTGGCGATGCG
>DASWOO010000439.1:0-2576 GCA_036404335.1 Kofleriaceae bacterium | reverse complement strand
GATCGCCGCGATCGGCTTGGCGTTGACCGAGGTCAGCGTGCGGGCGAGCAGCAGCTCGACCCAGCTGAACATGAAGCAGAAGAACGCGGCCATGCCCACGCCGGCGCGGATCAGCGGCAGGAAGATCCGGACGAAGAAGTGTGGGAAGCGATAGCCGTCCATGTAGGCCAGCTCGTCGATCTCGCGCGGCACGGCGGACATGAAGCCCTCGAGGATCCACACCGCGAGCGGCACGTTGAACAAGGTATGTGCGAGTGCGACCGCAATGTGGGTGTCGAACAGACCTACACTGGAGTAGAGCTGAAAGAACGGCAGCAGGAACACGGCCGGCGGCGCCATCCGATTGGATAACAGCCAGAAGAACAGGTGTTTATCCCCGATGAAGGTGAACCGCGAGAACGCGTATGCGGCCGGTAATGCGACGGCCAGCGACAGCCCGGTATTGAGGACGACGTACTCGAGCGAGTTGACGTAGCCGATGTACCAGGATCGATCCGTGACGATCGTACGGTAATTATCCAGCGTCGGATGATGCGGGAACAGCGTCAGCCCGCCGAGGATCTCCTCGTTGGTCTTCAGCGACATCACGATCAGCCAGTAGATCGGGACGATCAAAAAGCCGATATAGACCCAGAGGCCCAGTCGAGAGATGACGCTACGCTCGGGCTGAGACATCCAGCCACGGAATCTTCACCAGGTCGCCTCATACTCCGCAAGTGTGCGGCGGCCATACCGCGCGACGCAGACCACGATTATCGAAAGAAACGCTGTCTAGCGATCTCCGTGGCGAACCGCGCTATCGCAGGGGCTCGGCATGTGCGTGGGCTCGGCGGCGCGGCCGGCGAACAGGCCGAAGCCCCAGCCGCAGCGCAGCGCGCGCTGCGCGCCGGTCCGGGTGTCGAGCGCGAGCAAGGCGCCGCCGCGCAACGCGACGACCAGGCCGGCGTCGTCGTCGGTGAACGCGGCCGGGCCGGCCTGCCAGGCGGCACGCGACCACCGGACGGCGCCGGTCGCGTCATACACCGTGACCAGGTCGCCCGCGGTCGACGCGAACCGCCGGCCGTCGTGGCTGATCGCGGTGACGCCGCGGTCGGCCGCGGTCGCCGACGCCGCGCGCACCGAGGTCGTGCGGCCGCGGGCGTAGACCTCGAGCTCGTCGCGATCGGGGTCGAGCGGCGTCGCCCCGGGCTTGCTCGCCATGACGTAGATCGACGCCTGGCGATCCACGGCCTGGATCTCGCCGCGGACCTCGAACGCCTCGCCGGCCAGCAACGCGCCGGGGGCGTCGACGTCGAGCTGGTCGAGGCGATAGGTCCGGGCCTTGCCCGCGCGATCGCGGATCACGACCGCGACGGCGCCATCGGCCCGCGCCGGATCGGTCAGCACGAACGGCGCGCGGTCGCCGGTCGCGGCCAGCGCCCGCAGCGGCGTGGCGGCGAGCGGCGCCAGCGAGATCCGGTAGCGCAGGATCGTGCCGGCTAGCTGGACCGCGAGGACGCGGGTCGGCGGGTCGTACTGCACGCTGGTGACGTCCTCGGCGGTGACGACGTCGAGGCCCTCCGCCGTGCGCAGCGCGCGAAGGGCGACCCGGGCTTGGCGCGGCGAGCCCGGGAGCGGCGTGACGAACACCGCGTGGTCGTCGTCGAGCAGCAGCTCGGGGCTCGGCCGGTCGGGATCGCCGGTCGGCGAGCGCGGCGCGAGCTCGTCGTCGAGCCACAGCCGCCAGCCGTCGAGGTCGGCCAGGATGCCGTGCCCGGCGCGGAACGGCCGCACCGGATCGATCGGCGCGGTCCAGCGGTAGCCCAGGGTACGCTCGACCGCGGGCGTCACGAGCCGCAGCGCCGCGTCGTCGGCGAACGCCGCGGTGTCGGTCGCGGCCAGCACGGCGCCGGCGGGCGGCTCGCCGGCCTCGGTCCGCCAGCTCGGCGCCGCGGGCATCGCCCAGCGGAGCTCGTCGTGGTAGCTGGCGATCAGCTGGTCGTCGGACACGAAGCCGAGCATCGGCGGCGAGCCGTCGGGATCCACGCGCCCCGCGCGGCGGAGCCGGACCCGGGCCGGGCGGAACGGGATCGTGCCGAGCACGCCGCCGGTCAGGCTGACGATCAGCACCGCCGGGCCGGCGGTGACCTCGGGCTCGAACGGCGGCACCGCGGTCGAGCCGGCCAGGCGCCGGCCGCCGGGGGCGAGCGCGAGGCTGACCAGCGGCCGCGGCAGCGGGATCGGCGGGCCCCAGGCGAGCGCATGGGCGGCCGGGCCGCCGGGCGGCGCGCCGCTGAGGGCGCCGGGGTGCGCGCCGGGATGCGCGTTGGCGAGCTCGCCGGGATCCGCGCCGGTCAGGGCGCCGGGGTGCGCGTCGGTCAGGGCGCCGGGGTGCGCGCCGGTCAGGGCGCCGGGCGGCGCGCCGGTCAGCGCGCCGGTCAGAGCGCCGGGATCCACGCCGGCGCCGGGCTGCGCGTTGGCGAGCTCGCCGGGATCCGCGCCGGTCAGGGCGCCGGGCTGCACGTCGGCGAGGGCGCCGGGATCCGCGCCGGTCAGGATGATCGGCCGCACGACGCTGGCGAGCGCGCCCGCGTCGG
>DASWOO010000438.1:0-2231 GCA_036404335.1 Kofleriaceae bacterium | reverse complement strand
GAACGCGCCGCCGAGCACGTTGGTCACCTGCCACAGCGAGCGATCCTGGGTGTCGAACGCGTAGATGTTCGAGATCCCCGAGCGGTCGCTGTCGAAGTAGACGTAGCGACCGTCGTGCGACCACGCCGGCGCCATGTCGATCGCGCGATCGTGGGTGACGGCGTCGACCGCGCCGGTCGCCAGGTCGAGCACCAGGATGTCGCGGAACCCGCCGCCCAGCCACGCCGAGAACGCCAGCTTCGTGCCGTCGGGTGACCACGCCGGCTGGTACGCCTGATCGAACCGCGCGCCGCGCCACACGACCTCGGGCGCGGCCTCGGGCGCGGTCGCCTGAATCGCGATCACGCTCTCGGAGTGCTCGTTCATCGAGTACGCGACCCGCCGGCCGTCGGGCGACACCGCCGGATCGCGCGCCCGCTTGCCGATCGACAGCCGCACCGACTGCCGGGTCGCCGCGTCCCACCGCACGATGTCCTCGTAGGCGTAGTCCCGGCGGTAGGTCCAGCCCTGCTCGAAGATCAGCGAGCCATCGGGCAGCAGATCGAACGGCCCCATCGCGTCGAGCTGGACGATGTCGTGCGCGTCGCGCTGGCTGCCGCCGACCGGCATCGCCCGGACCCGCGCCAGCGAGTAGCCGTCGGACTGCTGCCAGTACAGCTCCTTGCCGTCGGCGCTGTAGTGCGGCCACAGGTTCGCCTCGGCCGAGTGGGTCAGCTCGCGGCCCGTGGCCAGGCCGCGCCGCTCGGCCGCCATCTCCTGCTGGCTGTAGCGGTCGCGCAGGTAGCCCTTCCAGTCGTCGTACAGCGTCGTGAACGGTTTGCCCACGACCTTGGCGATCTGGCGGTTGACCGCGAACGGCGGCGCGTAGGCGCCGGACACGTGCGACATCTGGCGCAAGGTGTCGTCGCCGAACCGGTCGAAGATGTAGCGCAGGAAGTGCGAGCCGTAGACGTAGACCGCGTTGCCGTGCGGGTAGCGGCGCGGCGCGCCGTTGACCTCGTCGAGCCGCAGGTCCTGGTGGCCGTCGCGCGCGATCCGGATGTATTGATCGAACCGGGTGCCGCGGTTGCGGCCGCCCGCCGAGCGCTTGGACTCCTCGTAGACCGCGGTGCCCTCGATCACCCAGCGCGGCATGGTCTGGTTCGGCGACCAGGTCTTGCCGAAGATGTGGTTGTAGATCGTCGGCAGGCCCTCCATCGTGTCGAGGTGGAGGATGTGGGTGTACTCGTGGGCGATCAGGCCGTACAGCCAGTCCTCGTGATCGTCGAGCTCGTTGAAGCCGCTCGGGCCGGTCGCGTAGATCTGCACCGCGTTGCGCGGCAGCACGCTGGCGAAGCCGTTGGCGCTGTCGGTGTCGTCGACCAGCACGATGATCGTCTTCTCGCTCGGCAGGTGATCGAGCGCGGGCGACAGCGTGCGGTGGGCGCGCTCGGCGACCACGCCGAGCCGGCGGGCGACGTCGCCCAGCGGCTCGTAGTAGTAAAGGACGAAGTGATCGGTCTCGACGGTTTGGTAGACCCGGGTCGGGTCGCCGGCCCAGGCCTGCGCGGACGCCAACGCGATCCACGCGGCGGCGATCCAGCCGAGCTTCACACGTGGACCTTGCGATTCGGTGCGGTGAGGCTGAACACGTACTCCGAGACCATCGCTCGGATCTCCGCCGCGGTCGCCAGCTTCTTGAGCCGCTCGACCAGCGCCTCGGCCTCGGCGCGCGACGTCGCGCGGATCATCGCCTTGACCTCGGGCACCGACACCGCGCTCATCGACAGCTCGCGGATGCCCAGGCCGATCAGCACCGGCGCCATCATCGGCTCGCCCGCCATCTCGCCGCAGATCGTGACCGGCACGCTGCGCGGCACCGCGGCCCGCGCGACCTCGCCGATCAGCCGGATCAGCGACGGGTGCAGCGGCTCGTACAGGTACGACACGTACTCGTTCACCCGGTCGACCGCCATCGTGTACTGGATGAGGTCGTTGGTGCCGATCGAGAAGAAGTCGCACTCGTCGGCCAGGAAGTCCGCCGACAGCGCCGCGCTCGGCATCTCGATCATGATGCCGAGCCGGACCGACTCGTCGACCGCGATCCCCTCGGTGCGGAGCTCGATCATGACCTCGTCGACCACGGCCTTGACCGCGCGCAGCTCGGCGGTGCCCGAGATCATCGGGAACATGATCTTGAGCGGGCCGTGGACCGAGGCGCGGAGCAGGCCACGCAGCTGGGCCCGGAACAT
>DASWOO010000437.1:0-5478 GCA_036404335.1 Kofleriaceae bacterium | reverse complement strand
TCTGCTCCTCGGCGAGGATGTCGGTCAGGTGCAGCCGGTAGCGCTGGCTCATCGCCCAGCACACCCGGCCACGCTCGGCGAGCAGCGCGCCGGCCATCGTGCCGTCGGCGCGCTTGCGGACCAGCGCGCCGCACGCGTCGGCCGGCACCCGCGCGAGCGCGGTCAGCACCTCACCGGCGAGCGGCGGGTGCGCCATCATGCGGCCTCCGCGTCGGCCACGCTGCGGACCAGCGACACCGCGAGGCCGAGGTTGGCCGAGCGCTCGCACACCACGACCAGCGCGCGCTGCGGATCGCGCCCGCGCTGCATGATGTGGACGTGGCGCTCCGACAGCAGCACCGCGCGCGGTGGCCGCTCCCGCGATCGCATGACCTCAGCGGCCACGGCGAGCGCGGCGCCGGCGAACGGATCGGCGCCCGCCGCGTGCTGCGCGATCACGCCGCCGGTTCGAACATCGATCCAGGCCGCGACCACGCAGGCGTCGAGCTGGCCGGCGAGCTCGGCGAGGCTCACGCGCCGCTCCACCCCGCGGCCAGGCCGCGGACCAGCGCCCAGCCGACCGCGACGCTCATCCCCGTCGGGGTCGCGAGCAGGATGACCTCGCCGTGCGGCAAGATCGACAGGTAGGTCGCGCGCTCGGC
The DNA here is from genome assembly GCA_036404335.1 of Kofleriaceae bacterium. Lineage (GTDB taxonomy): Bacteria > Myxococcota_A > Polyangia > Haliangiales > Haliangiaceae > JABFXX01. The sequence continues at coordinate 4,837 of DASWOO010000437.1, read as the reverse complement.
GCCCGCCACGAACAGCTCGCGCGCGGCGCTCGGCGGCGCGCCGCCGCACGCGCGGGTCAGCGCGCCCGAAGGCCGGGTCACGCCCAGGATCAGATCGAGCACGGCCGGGCTGAGCACCTGCTCGGTCTGGTGGCCGGCGAGGACCTCGCGGGTCACGCCGTGCACCGCGGCCGCGCCGAGCGCGCCGCCGTCGAGCACCGCGGCCCGGAATCGCTCGTCGCGGTCGCTCACCGCGCACCCTCGACGTTGGCGTACATCCAGCGCACCAGCTGCGCGGTCTCGACCTGGAACCGGCGCTGCACGGCGTCGCCGGTGACCAGGCGCGCGAACGCCAGCACCAGGCCGGCGACCCGGATCAGCGCCACCGCCATCGCGCCCGCGGTCAGCTCGACCCGGGTCCACGTCGGATCGGTCGCCTCGGCCAGCTCGTAGGCCCAGCCCAGCGAGCCCGGCGTGCCGCCGATCTCGTGCTCGGGGTGGACGCCGAGCTCGTCGAGGCGCTCGACGCTGCCGGTCCGCGGATCGATGCGCCACACCCCGGCGCCGGGCGCGTGCTCGGCCAGCCAGCGGATCAGCGCCGGGCGATCGAGCGGATCGCGCTCGGTCCACTCGTCGAGCCAGCTGTCGAGCGTCGCGGTGCTCACCGCGCCGGCGAGGTCGTTGCGCGACTCGTCGAGCGCGCGCAGGCCGTCGAGCAGCACGTGATCGAACGGCCCGGTGATCGTCCGGATCGGCTGGACCAGGGCGTGGGTCTCGAGCTGGCCGGTCCGCGCGCCGAGCAGCTCGATCAGCGCCGACGCGCCGGTCTGGCCGTGGCACTCGGCGTGGATCAGCTCGCCGTGCTGGAGCGCGATCTTGCCCTCGACCTCGCCGAGCAGGCTCAGCACCAGCGACTGGCCGGCGTGGTGATACATCTGCAGCACGTCGATCAGCGACAGCCGTTGCATCCAGCCGTGGAACCCCTCGGTGCAGTCGTGGGCGAGGGTGACGGCGTCGCCGAGCTCGAGCATCGACAGCGGCTTGGCCAGCACGCGCACCGCGCCGCCGAGCAGCGCGGCGTCGCGCCCGGCGGGCGACAGGTCGGATGTGGTCGCGACCGTGCGCGTGGCCTGCGACATCGCGCGCGCCAGGGTCAAGAGATCGACGCCGCCGGCGCCGCGCATCGCGAGGTCGGCGATCAGCACGTCGACCTTACGCGAGGACAGCAGGCCCGTGACCGCGTCGGCGCTGGTCGCCGGCTCGACCTGAAAGCCGCGCGCGGCCAGGAACGCCATCACCGAGGCGCGGATCGCCGGATCGGCATCGGCGACGACGATGATCGGCGCCGGCTTCACCGAGCCGCTGGTCAGGGTCCGGGGCAGGGACACCATGGCCTGCTCAGCGCGCACATGACCTGTCGGTGGGTCGCGGACCCGGGTTACGCATCGTCAGTAGGTCATCGGCTGTCTGGCTCCGATGTTCACTGCCGATGCATCACCTTGAAATAATAAAGTGAAATTGCTAACAATTTTTCAGGGGAAAGATCGGCGGACGATTCCTTTGAACGGTGCGCTGGCGAGCGGGAACCCCGCTACGGTGACCGCGATCTCGATGCCCCTGGGGATGATGACGCCAGCCGCCGCCGCGGCGGATCCGGAGGCCGCGCTGGTCGAGCGACTCCGCGATGGCGATCGGCGCGCCGTCGAGGAGGTGTACCTGGCGCACCACACGGCGATCCGCGGATTTGCCCGACGGCTGGTCGGAGATACGGCGGCGGCGGAGGATGTCGTACACGAGACGTTCGTCGCGCTGCCCAGGGCGATCCGCGGGTTTCGCGGCGAGGCATCGCTGCGGTCGTTTCTGATCGGCGTGGCCGCCAACCACTCCCGCCGCCACGTGCGGTCGGCGATGCGGCGGCGGCGGGCGACCGAGCGGCTCGCGGCGCACGAGGCGGTGCAGGACCGGACGGTCGACGCGACCCACCAGCTGATCACCAAGCAGATGGCCGAGCGGCTGTGGGCGGCGCTCGACGAGCTGCCGCTGGATCAGCGGGTCGTGTTCGTGCTGTGCGAGGCCGAGCAGCGGACATCGGTCGAGGTGTCCGGTATCGTGGGCGCGCCCGAGGGCACGGTGCGGACCCGGCTATTTCACGCCAAGCGCAAGCTGCGCGAGCTCCTCGGGGAGGCGCCATGAACGTCGACGATCTGGTCGGCGCGCTGCGCGCCACCGACGGAGAAGACCCCGAGCTGGCGGACGCGACCCGGCTGCGGGTGCAGCGCTCGCTGGCGTCGAACACGCGGACGCAGCATCGCCTGGCGGGCGTGCTGGCCGCGCTGGGCATCCTGTGCGGCGGCACGGTGTCGTGGGCGCTGGCGACGGGCAAGCTCGCGGCGATGTGGGCACCGGTGCCGGTGCGGATCGAGGCGCCGGTGCCGCCGGTGCGGGTGGCGCAAGTGCCGCCGGTGCGGGTGGCGCAGGGGATGCCGGTGCCGGAGACGCCGGCGATCGCGGCGCCGGTGATCGCGCCGGTGCCCGAGGCGCCGGTGGCCGCTCCGGTGCCCGTGGTGCCCGCGCGTGTCGCGCCGCCGCGGCCCCGGCCGGTGGCGCCGCCGCAGGACGAAGCGCTGTATCGCCGCGCGCACGAGCTGCACTTCCACGGCGGCGATCCGGCGGCGGCGGTCGCCGCGTGGGACGCGTACCTGGCCGCCGAGCCGTCGGGGCGGTTCGCGGTCGACGCGCGCTACGACCGCGCGCTCATGCTGATCCGGCTGCGCCGCTACGCGGAAGCGCGGGCGGCGCTCGCGGCGTTCGCGGCGGGCGAGGTCGAGCCCGCAGGCTATCATCAGGCCGACGCCGAGCAGCTGCTCGCGCGGCTCGCCCGGGTTCGATGAGCTTGAACGGATCGGCGGGATCCGGAGACGACCGGCCATGATGCACTCCAACCGCCCTCGCACGATCGCGCTGGGCGCGGCGCTGCTCGCCAGCCTCACCGGCCTCGTCCACGCCGATCCCGATCGCGCGCTGCACCTCGCGATCCACGGCGCGGTCGATCGCGACGCGGTCGGCACCGCGCTCGCGGCCGAGCTCGGCGTCGAGGTCGTCGCGGCCGACGGCGCCTGTAACGTGCCGTGCCTCGACGTCGCGATCGAAGTCGGCAACAGTGTCGGAAGCAATGGCGGGCCCGGCGCCCACCGCACCGCGACCGTGCTGTTCTCGCCGCGCGAGGGCCAGCCGCGGACCCGCAGCGTCGCGCTCGGCGCCGAGCCGGCCCGGTGGCCGACGGTGATCACCCTGCTCGCCGGCAACCTCGTGCGCGACGAGGCCCAGGACGTGCTCGCCGGCCTGCCCGACGAGCTCGACGCGCCGGCCGCGAGCACCGCCGGCGAGGTGCCGGCCGCGCCCGCCGAGCCCACGCCCGAGCGGGTCGTCGACCTGCCGCCCGCGCCGGAGCGGGTCGAGCACCGGCCGTTCGAGCTCGGCCTGTTCCCCGCGCTGTCGACCGACCTGCTGCGCTCCGGCCAGGTCCACCACGCCGTCTCGCTCGACCTGCTCGTCGGCGTGTCGCGCGGCTCGGCCCGCGTGGCGGTCAGCGGCGTCGCCGATGTCCAGCGCGGCCCGATGTCCGGCGTGCAGCTCGGCGGCGTGGCCACGTACGCCCGCGACGCGGCGGGCACCCAGGTCGCGGGCGTCACCGCGGTCGCCGCCGAGCTCGCGGGCGTGCAGATCGCGGGCGTCGCCGCGGTCGCCAGCCGCGCGGTCCGGGGCGTTCAGGTCGCGGGCGTCGCGGCGGTGTCCAGCAGCTTCGCCAACATCCAGGTGGCGGGCGTCGCGTCGATCGCCGGCGAGGCCGACGTCCAGGTCGCGGGCGTCACCAACGTCGCGCACGGCCCGGCCGACGTTCAGGTCGCCGGCGCGGTCAACGTCGCGGGCGAGCTCCGCGGCCTGCAGCTCGCGCCGATCAACGTGGCGCACGGCGGCGACGGCGTGCAGGTCGGCGTGATCAACGTCGGCGGCTCCGCCGATGGCTTCGCGTTCGGCCTGATCAACATCGTGCCGGGCGGGCGCACCGACCTCGAGTCCTCGATCGACAGCAGCAGGACCGCGACCCTGCTGTTCCGCCACGGCGGCCGGCGCTGGCACAACGTGTACGGCATCGGCGGCCACCCGGTGAGCGACCGCGACGCGAGCCGCAGCGGCAACGACGACGTGTGGATGTACGGCCTGGGCTTCGGCCCGAGCTTCCAGATCGATCACAACGTCATCGACCTCGAGGCGATCGCCTGGCAGGTCAACCACGGGCCGTCGCACGAGCGCGACGTCAGCTTGCTCGCCCAGGCCCGCCTGTCGGTCGAGCACCGCTGGGGGGCGTTCGGCGTGGTCGCCGGCCTGGTCTACAACACGTACATCACCGACGATCACATGTCGCCGCTGATCCTCGAGCGCCGGTCGAGCCGCGGACCCGCGAGCTCCGACCGCGGCGTCACCGTCGAGCGCTGGCCGAGCGCGTTCATCGGCATCCGGATATGAACCGCGACGCGCGGCAGCTGCGGGAGGCGCTCGCGCGCGGTGACGAGGTGGCCGACGAGGCGCTCGACGCGGTGTTCCCCGAGGAGCTGCGCGAGCGGTCGATCCTGCACTGGACGCCGATCGAGGTCGCGCGCCAGGTCGCGAGGCTGCTCGCGCCGGGCGAGGGCCAGCGGGTGCTCGACGTCGGCGCCGCCGTCGGCAAGCTGTGCCTGGTCGGCGCGAGCGTGACCTCGGCGACGTGGTGGGGCATCGAGCAGGATCCGGTGCTGGTCGCGGCCGCGAGCCACGCGGCGTGGGCGATGGGCCTCGAGGACCGCACCCGGTTCGTGCA
>DASWOO010000436.1:0-4698 GCA_036404335.1 Kofleriaceae bacterium | reverse complement strand
AACAGCCGCTGCATCCCGCGCCGGTCGTGGGAGACCTCGGGATAGACCTCCGAGTAGGTGCCCTCCAGCCAGGCCTGCGCGACGACCGCGGGTCCGCCGTGCCCCGGGCCGGCGAGGAAGATCGCGTCGAGGTCGCGCTCGCGGATCAGCCGGTTGAGGTGGGTGTAGAGCAGGTTGAGGCCGGGGGTGGTCCCCCAGTGGCCGAGCAGCCTGGGCTTGATGTCGTCGCGGACCAGGTCCCGCTCCAGCAGCGGGTTGTCGAGCAGATAGATCTGGCCCACCGCAAGGTAGTTGCTCGCCCGCCACCAGGCGTCGAGCGCGTCGAGCTCATCGTCCGAGAGCGCCATGACGCCCACTCTGCCGGAGCCGTCAAGCCAGCGGCAGATGCGGTCCCAGGTCCGTGCGCTCGCCGCTCGCCGCGACCCGGCCGGTGGCGACCGCGCGGTCTGGCGTCAGCCCGAAGATCCGCGCCTCGCCGTGATCGGGCCGGGTCAGCCCGAGCAGCATGTCGAGCGTCGTCGACTTGCCCGCGCCGTTGGGCCCGAGCAGCGCCACGGTCTGGCCCGGCGCGATCGCCAGATCGATGCCGCGCACCGCGTGCACCGGGCCGCGCGGCGTCGCGAACGTCTTGTCGAGCCCGCGCGCCTCGACGCCCGGCGTGATGGAAGCTTGCATGCCCCCACTTTGCGGCGCCGCGCCCGGGCGCGTAAGTGCCGCTTGTCAGGCCGCGGACATGACAGTTGTCATGCCGAAAATGCCGAGAGCGGCAGCCACCGGTCTCGTCGAGACCTGCAGCCACCGCCCGCGTCTCCGGCACGGCGCCGGCGTCTGGATCACACCGGCATCGCGCCGGCGTCTGGACTACTTGGCCGCGTCGGCCGCGTGGTCGGCCTTGGCCTTGCTCGCGTCGGCCGAGTGATCCACCTTGTTCTTGTCCGCGGCGGCCTTGTTGTCCGCCTTCTGCTTCGGCGTGGCGTTCACGTCCTTGGCCTTGCGGTTGGCGTCGGTCGCCGTGTCCTTGGTGTCCTTCTTGACGTCGGTCGCCGTGTCCTTGGCGTCCTTGCCGGTCGGGTCCGCCGCCGCGATGACGGGGGTCGCGCACAGCGCACCGAGAACGAAAGCCGAGCGAATGAAGTTACGCATTGCAGATCTCCTGTGAAGTCGCAGGTCCCGTCGCCGGAACCCCGCTGGGGTGATTGGGTAGAGCCTTCCCCTTGTGCAGCCCCCATGCCTCTTCCCGCCTCGCACGATCTCGCCCAGTTACCCTGCCACCCGCCGCGCGCCGGGGCGCAACGGGGCACTTTGCCCGCCTCGGCCCCGAGCCGTGGTCATCCCGCGCGTACCTCGCCGCGCGGCCGCGCCCCCGCGCTGCTTAGCAGACGGCCGACAGGGCGATCGGGGCGCCGTCGGCGGTGAACAGGGTGAGCTCGTCGAGCTGGCGGCCGTCGACGAGGCCGGCGGCGAGCGAGGGGAGCTGGGCCTCGCGGACGACGGTGGCAAAGGCGAGGAGCTCGGGGTCGAAGATGTCGATGGCGAGGGCGTTGACGTGGGTGCCGCGGCGGAGCTGGGCGGGCGAGATGTGGAGCGCCGTGGCGTAGACGTTGACGATGTCGCAGGCGAGCGCCTCGTCGAGCGAGACGACGCGGCCGGCGGTGGCGCTGGCGAGCTCGTCGGCGCCGGTGGTGAGCGAGGCGCAGCGCAGGTCGCGCGGCTGGAACCAGGCGCGGTGCGCGACGAGCGAGAGCGCGGCGGCGGCGACGTCGGCCGGGCCGGCGATCACGATGCCGAAGCTGCGCGGGGTGCCGACCGCCAGGTAGTGCGAGGCGATCGCGCCGGCGGCGGCGAGCGCGCGGGCGCGGTGCTCCGCGGCGGCGGGAGATGCCGAGGTCGCCCCGGCGGGAGATGCGGCCGTGGCGGGAGCTGCCGCCGCGGCCGCACCGCCGGTGGCGGCGGCGACGTAGGCGCGCTCGGCGGCGTGGACCCAGTCGGGCATGCCTAGAATTCGGCCTGGCGAGGGGCGCGCGGGAACGGGATCACGTCGCGGATGTTCTCGACGCCGGTCGCGTACTGGATCGCGCGCTCGAAGCCGAGGCCGAAGCCGGCGTGCGGCACCGTGCCGTAGCGACGCAGGTCGCGGTACCACCAGTAGTCGCCGGCGTGCAGGCCCATCTCGGCGATGCGCGCGTCGAGCACCTCGAGCCGCTCCTCGCGCTGGCTGCCGCCGATCAGCTCGCCGATGCCGGGCGCGAGCACGTCCATCGCGGCGACCGTCTTGCCGTCGGCGTTCTGCCGCATGTAGAACGCCTTGATGTCCTTGGGGTAGTTGATCACGGCCACGGGGCCCTTGAGCACCTTCTCCGTCAGGTAGCGCTCGTGCTCGCTCTGCAGATCGATGCCCCACTTCACCGGGTACTCGAACTTCTCGCCCGACTGCTCGAGCTGCTTGATCGCCTCGGTGTAGTCCATCCGCTCAAACTTGGTCTCGATCAGCGACGCGAGCCGCTTCTGGCAGCCCGCGTCGACGAACTTCTCGAAGAACGCCAGGTCGTCCTTGCGCTCGTCCATCACCGCCGCGAAGATCGACTTGAGGAAGTCCTCGGCGAGCTGCGCGTCGGCCGCGAGATCGGCGAACGCGATCTCCGGCTCGATCATCCAGAACTCGGCGAGGTGGCGCCGGGTGTTGGAGTTCTCGGCGCGGAACGTCGGGCCGAAGGTGTAGACCTTCGACATCGCCAGGCAGTACGTCTCGACGTTGAGCTGGCCCGACACGGTCAGCCGCGCCTCGCGGCCGAAGAAGTCCTTGTCGAAGTCGACCTTGCCGTCGGGCAGGCGCGGTGGGTTGGCCGCGTCGAGCGTCGACACCCGGAACATCTGGCCGGCGCCCTCGGCGTCCGACGCCGTGATGATCGGCGTGTGGATCCAGAAGAACCCGCGCTCGTGGAAGAACCGATGGACGGCCTGCGCCAGCGTATGACGCACGCGGGTGATCGCGCCGATCACGTTGGTGCGCGGCCGCAGGTGCGCGACCTCGCGCAGATACTCCATCGTGTGGCGCTTGGGCTGCATCGGATAGTGGTCGGGGTCGTCGACCCAGCCCACGACCTCGATGCGCTCCGCGCGCAGCTCGACCGTCTGGCCCTTGCCCTGCGAGGCGACCAGCTCGCCGGTGACGCGGACCGCGCAGCCGGTGGTGATCTTCAGGACGTCGGTCTGATAATTGGCCAGCTCGGCCGGCGCCACGACCTGCAGCGCATCGAAGCAGCTGCCGTCGTGGACCGCGAGGAACGACAACCCGGCCTTCGAATCGCGCCGCGTGCGGATCCAGCCTTCGATCGTGACGTTGCTACCCACGGCCGGCTGGCCCGCGAGCACGGATGCGATGCGTGTGGTCATGACTGCCTCGAGCTCGACTCTTCGCCTAGCGCTCCGCGTCCTTGCTGCCCACGACGGCCATGTTCATGCCGATCTGCACCGACACCGCCTTGCCGTCGATCGACACCACGGTCTTGGCGTTCATGTACCAGCCAAAGCTGCCGGTCGAGAACTGCTTGACCTCGGCCAGCATCTCCTGACCGTTGATCACGATCTTGAGCGGCTCGGCCTTCTCGAGGAACTGCGTGAGCGACACGGGACACGAAGTCTTGGGCGGCATGGCGAGCACATCTGACCAGAAACCAGCGCGCCGCGCCACTCCACGCGCGGTCACACCATCAGCGGTCCCGCGCGCAGCGCGAGGTGGGCAAACGCGACCACGACCAGCGCGTGCTCGATCTCGCCCGCGACCAGCCGGGCCTGACACTCCGCCAGGCTCGCCGTCTCGGCCGCGAGCACCTCGCCGTCGTCGGGCGTCGGCGCCTGGGTCAGCGCCACGCCGCGGACGAGCACGGTGTACAGCGTGTTGTCCTGGAGCGCCGGGTTGGGCGAGACCTTGCCGATCAGCTCCGCGGTGCCGCCGGTGTACCCGGTCTCCTCGGCGAGCTCGCGCATCGCGGCCGCGATCGGATCCTCGCCGGGGTCGATCATCCCGCCGGGGATCTCGAGGCACACGCGATCGACGCCGGCGCGATACTGCCGGAGCAGCACGACGCGCTGATCATCGGTCAGCGCGATCACGTTGACCCAGTCGGGGCAGGCGATCAGCGAGAACCGCTTGACCGCGCCGGTCCGCGGGTGCACCGCGTCGACGAAGCTGGTGGTGAAGACCCGGTAGTCGTGACCGGGCGAGCGCGCGCCGAGCTTCCAGGTCAGATCCGTCATCCGCGCGGTGTAACGCACCGGCGCGTGCTTGGCGACCCGGGCCGGATCGTATCGCAGCGCGCCCGCGGTTCCTAGCTTGCGCAATCGCGCGCGCTGCGCGACATCGCCGGCCATGGACTTCGACGAGCTCGATCGCCTGCTCGCCGCCGCCCCCGCCGCGCAGGGCGTGCTGGCCGTCGCCACCGAGCGCGGGCCGCGGACCTATCTGCTCGGGCCGCGGACCCAGCTCGACGCGCACCTGCTCGACTGGCGCACCGCGCCGCTCGCCGAGGCGTTCTTTCGCTACCGGCCGGGCGACCGCTATGCTGTCGAGGTGGGCGCACGTACCGCCGAGGGCCGGGTGCTCGAGCGCTGGGTGATCGAGCGGCACGGCCGGGGCCTCGTCGGCGAGGATCGCCGGCTCGCGCGCGATGGCGAGCAGGCCCTGCCGCGCCCGTCACC
>DASWOO010000435.1:0-4976 GCA_036404335.1 Kofleriaceae bacterium | reverse complement strand
GAGTTGACGTCGGCGTTGGTGCCGTCGGTCATGTGGTGGGCGGTGACGCTGAACGAGGCCGAGCCGCCGGTGACGGCGCCGTCGTCGGTCGCGATCCTGACGTCGTCGTAGGAGGCGCTGGCGTCGAAGTTATAGGTCGAGGTGACGCCCGGGCGGAAGATCGAGTGTAGGGTCATGTCGAAGCTGAAGGTGCTGCTGCCGGAGAACGTGGCGGTGTCGGTCTGGAGGCCGGAGACCATCCAGTTGCCGCCGCGGTCGACGCTGGCCTGGACAACGGCGCTGCTGAGGTTGCCGGACCAGGTGACGTCGGCCGCGGCCGAATCGGTCGTCGGGCCGCACGGCGCGGTGGCGCCTGCCGTGTAGCAGGTCAGCGCGTAGTCGTAGTCGAGGCCGAGGAACGAGCCGTGGTAGTGGCCGTTGCCCATCAGCGAGATGCTGGGCGGCGTGATGCCGAGCGAGATCGAGACGGTCGCCGACATCGAGGCGGTGTCGCCGCCGCTGGCCGCGCCGTTGTTGCTCGGGGCGGTCGCGGCCGCGATCGCCTGGGCGGTGTCGTCGTACTCCGCGGCGGTCGGGGTGGCCTTATTGTCGTCCGACGAGCACGCGGTGGTGACCAGACCCAGCCCCAGCGTCGCGCTCCAGGTGAGCAAAGATAAGCTTTTCATAAGTCCTCGCGGCGACACATGAGCAAGCTACAGGCCACCGCGCGGATGCCCGGCGCGACGCGGACTTGCGCATCATCTGCGTGAGCGGTCGCGAGACAGTGCGGCGAACGAGTGACGCGCATGTCCCGATCGCCGACAGCCGTGTGGAATTTCACGACGGTGTGAACGCTTCGCCGACGCTTCGCCGACGCTTCGGATAGCAGCGGGGTAGCTACGGCCCCGCGGGTCGCACCGGCGACGACATCGGCCGCGCCGGGCCGGTCGTCTGCCACGACCATGCGAGCGTGTGGTTGTCGTCGGTCACCGCGTTGGTGCGCTCGTCGAGCCAGCCGTGCAGCTCGGTCGGCGCGAGCGGCAGCGACCACAGCGCGAGCTTGCCGTAGCCCGCCTGGAGGAACCGGCGGCTCGACGGCGCGATCGACATCAGGCCGGTCGCGGCGTAGTACACCGGCAGCTCCCACTGCGCCTGCGTGGCCTGGCCCGACGGCGACACCAGCTCGACCGCCATCAGCTGGTTGTTGACCGACTGGCTGACGATCAGCTTGCCGTCACCGCTGATCAGCGGCGACTGGCTCGACGCCGCGACCATGATCACCGGCCGCGCGCCGGGGTTGAGCGCGACGCGCACGATCGAGTGATCGGCGAGCTCGAGCAGGGCGACATGGCCGCCGTTGAGCTCGAGCGGCACGATCCGGTCGATGCGCTGCTCGAGCCTGGCGATCTCGACGACGTCCTGATCCCACGCGAGCAGCCGGCCGTCCTCGGCGACCAGCACGCGGCCGGCGCGCTCGGCGGCGATCGCCGTCGAGCTCCCGGCGGTGATCCGCGCGCGCGCCAGCGCCCCGGTCGCGAGGTCGCCGCGCACCAGCTCGCCCGCGGTCGACACCGCCGCGAACCCGGTGTCGCCAAACCCGGTCGCCGCGTCGACGAAGCCGTCGAGCTTGGCGATCTGGCGCGGCTGGGGCGCGCCCGGCTGGCCGGCGTTGACGGTGCCCTGCACGCCGAAGATCCGGCCGTCGCCGACGCCGAAGATCAGCGCGTCGCGCGGCAGCAGCCGGCCCCAGGTGTGGGCGCCGCTGACGAGCACGCGATGCTCCTTGGTGTGCTTGCGCAGCATGTACAGCGTGCTCTTCGCGCCCTGCTCGCGGCTCAGCACGCGGCCGTCGGTCGGGTCGATGTCGAGCAGGTCGACCAGGCCGTGCACGTCGTACTCGAACGGCGTGGTCTTGCCGGTCCGCACGTCGACCCACTGCCAGTCGAGGCCGTCGATCCGCCACAGCAGCACCGTGTCGTCGTCGACCAGGGTCGCGTTGATGCCCGTCGGCGCCGACAGGGTCCGGGGCAGGGCGTCGAGGTCGAAGCCGACCAGCACGCCCTTGCCGATCGCGACCACGCGCGACGCCCCGGGGCTGGCGTAGACCTTCAGCACGTCGAGCGGCACCGGCAGGTGGAGCGAGCCGGAGATCAGATCGCTGGAGAAGTGCAGCTGGCCGTCGGTGCCGGGCACGATCAGCAGCTCGCCGGCGGCCTCGACCATGCGAAACGCGAAGCCGTCGAGCACGGTGCGCTCGAACAGCTTGGTGCCGTTCCACGCGACGACCTTGCCGTTAGTCATGAACGTGTCGAGCTCGCGGCCGCGGAACTCGGCGTCGATCGGGATGCCGCCGAACGGCTGGACGTCGAGCTCGGTCCAGGTCGGCGGCGCGCCCGCCGGCAGCGCGCACATCACGACCTGCACGCCGGCCTGGACCACCAGCGAGCCGAACCGCGAGCCGACGATCCGGAGCGCCCTGGCGATCGGCCGGCTGGTCAGCTCGCGCCCGGTCGGATCGACGACGGCGACCATCGCCTTGTCGGCCACCGCCACCCAGCTGCCGTCGGGCGCCACCTCCAGCGTGCTCGCGGTGTGACCCGGCCACAGCGCGACCGGCGTGCGGGTCGCGACGTCGGCGAGGACCGCGGCGCCGTGCGCGTCGATGTACGCGATCCGATCGCCCGCTGTGGTCGCCGACGCCTCCGACACCGGCGCGGTGCCGAACGCCTGGATCGCGCCGGTGAACGGATCGACCAGCTCGGGCGCGGCGTCGCGGCGGGTCACGAAGATCTGCTTGCCGGCCCAGATCGCGTGGACGTCGGTCCGGTACGGCCGGGCGACGACCAGCGCGCGGCGGTCGAGGTCCCAGACCCGCAGCTGGTTGTCGCGGCCTACCTGGAGCAGGAACTTTCCGTCGCGCGAGAGCTCGGCGTAGATCGTGAGCACGTCGGGCAGCGGCATGGTCCACGCCAGGCCGCGCATGTAGGCCGCCTGCGCGATCGCGCGGGCCTCGGCGATCCGCGCCGACGCGTCGGGGATGTCCTTGAGCACCGCGGCGGCGTGCGTCGGGTTGCGATCGAGCAGGGTGCGGGCCTCGCTGACGATCAGCTGATCGGTGCGCTTCTGCAGATCGGCGTTGGCCCTCGCCACCTCCCCGGCCCGCGTGTCGGCGAGCGCGCGGGCGCGCTGCGCGGCGTTGCGCTCCTGGACGATGCGGTGCACGCCGACCCACGCGAGCACCGCGACGGCGACCATCGCCAGCGCCGCGACCGACAGCGGCGCGCGATGCCGGCGGGCGAACCGCGCGAGGTGCTGGCGCCGGGTGTAGTGGTGCGCGGCGACGAGCTGGCCGGTGAGGAACCGCCGCAGATCCTCGCCGAGCGCGCCGGCGTCGGGGTAGCGATTGGCGGCGTCGAACGCCAGGGCCTTGCCGACGATCGCGACCAGGTCGACCGGCGCGCCGGGCGCCTTGACGTCGACCGGCGTGACCTCGCGGCTGCCGGTGTTGACGATGACCTCGGTGGCGCTGGCCCCGGCGTGCGGCGGCGTGCCGGCGAGCAGCTGGTAGAGGATCGCGCCCAGCGCGTAGACGTCGCCGCGCGGGTCGAGCTCCTCGCCGCGCGCCTGCTCGGGAGCCATGAAGCCCGGCGTGCCGAACACCGAGCCGATCTGGGTGCGCAGGCTGTCGCTGGCCTGCGCGATCAGCTGGCCGGTCTTGTCGTCGTCCTCGCCGATGACCTTGGCCAGGCCCCAGTCGATCACGACGGTCTCGCCCAGGTCGCCGACCAGGATGTTGGCCGGCTTGAGGTCGCGGTGGATCACGCCGCGGCGGTGGGCGTGGCCGACGGCGTCGACCGCGGCGAGCAGCGCGGGCAGCAGGATCAGCCGCTCGACCAGGCCCGTCGCCTGGGCCATCAGCTGATCGAGCGGCCGGCCCGACACCCGGCGCATCACGTAGAACGGCCGGCCGTCGATCGTCGTGCCGGCGTCGTACAGCGGCACGATCGACGGATGCTCGAGCCGCGCGGTCAGCTGGACCTCGCGGACGAACCGCTTGGCGATGCTCGGCCCGCCGCGCGGCAGCACTTCCTTGAGCGCGACGGTGCGGCCGAGCTGCAGGTCGAACGCCTCGACCACGCGCCCCATGCCGCCGCGGCCGAGCTCTGCGCCCAGCCGGTAGCGCTCGGCCGATGGCAGCGACGTGGTCGCCGTCGGCGGGTGGCTCGGGATGACCTCGCGCGCCGGCATGCCGGGCGGGCCCGCATGCTCGCCTGGATGGTCGATCGTCGAGGGATCGGCCTTGATCGTGTCCTCGAGGGCGTTCCGAACTTCCAGCCCTCCCTGACCGCGCTTCGTCGGTACCTCGCCCATCCGCCTCGGGTTCTATCTCAGTCGAGGTCCCAGTCGACGTCCGAGATGCTCGAGTCGTTGCTGATGTTGACGGCGCGGGTGCGCTCGTCGTTGCCCTGCGCGCGGGCTCGCTCGAGCGCCGACAGCCCATCGAAGCTCGATAGCCTCGTCGCCTCGTCGCCCGCGTGATCCTCGAACCCGGTGAAGCCGGGCGGATCGGTCGCCGGCGCGTTGGCGAGGAACTTGTGGTGCAGATCGTCGCTCGGCCGGGTCATCTCGTCGTTGTCGAACCCGCTGGCGCCGGCGTTGCCGAGGTTATTCGTGTCGATCGAGATCCGGGTCGGCTCGTCGGGCCGCGCCGCCTGGATGCCCGGCTTGGGCAGCATCGGCTTGGGTGAGGTCGCGCTCGCCCGTGGCGCCGCGGCAGCCCGGGGCTCCTGGCGCGGCGACGGCTTGGCGGGCGGCGCGTTGCGCAGCGCGCTCAGCAGCTGATCGTCGACCTGGCGGGTCGGCTCGTCGCCGAACGGCGCCGGCACCGGGAGCCGGCTCTCGCGCTGCGGCGGCGCGGCGGCGGCCATCGCGCGCGACTTGCCGCGCGGCGCGACCACCGGTTGCTCGCCGGTCGGCGGCAGCGTCAGCGGCGCCTG
>DASWOO010000434.1:0-2748 GCA_036404335.1 Kofleriaceae bacterium | reverse complement strand
TGGCGATGCCGAAGTCGAGGATCTTGGGCCGGCCCGACGGCGCGACGAACACGTTGTCGGGCTTGAGGTCGCGGTGGACGATGTGCTTGGCGTGGGCGGCGCCCAGCGCGTCGAGCACCTCGGCCGCCAGCCGAGCGAGGCCACCGAGCGCCAGCGGCTGCTGGACCGCGATCGCCTGCTCGATGATCGACGCCAGCGGCGCGCCGTCGAGGTACTCCATGATGATGTACGGCCGGCCGTGGGCAGGGTCGCCAGGTCGAGCACGTTGACGATGCTCTCGTGGCGGATCAGGTTGACCGCCTTGGCCTCGGCGAAGAACCGCTCGACCAGGTCGCGCCGGTCCGAGCACTCGCGCGACAGGACCTTGATCGCCACGCGGCTGCCGATCGCCGGGTGCACGCCCTTGTAGACCCGGCCCATGCCGCCGATGCCGAGCAGCCGCGCGACCCGGTACACGCCGATCGTCGTGCCGAGCAGCAGATCCTCGCCGACCGGCGCGAGCGGCGTGCCGTCGGTGGCGCACCGCCCGCCCGCCGCCGACGACGATCCGCACTCCGGGCAGACGAGCATGTCGCCAGGATATCACGGGGCCCTGGCCGGCCATCGGACACTTGTCCGGCCACCGGCCACGCGCGCCGCGCAACTGCGGGAGCTTCCACGAACGGCCGCGGGCGCGGAGCTTGCTGAGTCCGTGGCGCATGGACGTCATCGAGCTGAATTCGTCGAAGCCCTGCTCCCCGCTCGAAGCCGCGGCGCTGTTCACCCAGCTCGCCGACAGGCCGCGCGAGCGCCTGCTGCGCTGCGGCTTGCAATCGATCGGCGACGCCGAGCTGGTCGCGCTGCTGCTCGGCACCGGCGTGCGCGGTCACCCGGTGCTGCAGGTCGCGGCCGAGCTGCTGCGCGACGCCGGCGGGCTGGCGATGCTGGCCCGGGCCTCGCCGCACGAGCTGGCGCAGCTCCGCGGCATCGGCCCGGCGCGCGCCGCGCGGATCACCGCCGCGTTCGAGCTCGGCCGGCGCGCCGTCGAGCGCACCCACTACCGGGTCACGCTGTCGGGGCCCGACGACATCCATCGCGCGGTCGCGCCGCGCCTGGCCGGGGTCAGCCAGGAGGTCGTGCTGGTCGCCGGCGTCGACGTCCGCAACCACCTGCTCGACCTGGTCGAGGTCTCGCGCGGCAGCGTCGCCCACGTCGACGCCCACCCGCGCGACGTGTTCCGGCCGCTGATCCGCATGGCCGCGGCCGGCGGCGTGCTGATCCACAACCACCCGTCGGGCGACCCGACGCCGAGCGAGCCCGACCGCGAGCTGACCCGCCACCTGCGCGAGGTCGGCTGGCTGATCGGCATCCCGCTGATCGATCACGTCATCGTCGGCGCGGACGGCTACCGGTCGATGGCCGAGTGGCTGGGGACGGAGTTCTAGCCACGGCGGCGACCCGCGATCGCGGCTAGTCGGGCTCGCCCGCCGGCACCGGCGCCGGCGCCGGCGCCGGGGTCTCCGGCGGCGCGGCGTCGCGGTCGTGCGGCCGGGGCGCCGGCTCGACGTCGCGGTCCTTGTCACCGTGGGCGCGCGGCGTCGCGGGCGGCGGCTTGTGCTCGAGCTCGGCCAGGCGGCGGCGGGCGTCGTCGCGCTCCTTCTCGAGCGAGGCGCGGTTGGCGATCGCGGCGTCGCGCTCGCGCTCGGCCGCGGCCTGGGCCGTCCGCGCGACGTCGCGCTCGCGCTCGGCCACGTCGGCGCCGCTGCGGGCGACCTCGCGATCGGTCTCGGCCGCGATCGCGCTGGCCCGCGCGGCGTCGCGCTCCTTCTCGGCGGCGGCCTGCGCGGCCCGGGCGCTGGCCTCGGCGGTCCGCGCGACCTCGCGCTCGTGCTGCGCGCTGGCCTCGGCGGCCTTGGCCGCGTCGCGCTCGGCGACCGCGTCGTCCTTGTCCTTCTGCGCCTCGGAGTAGCGCTTGAGCGCGCCCTCGGCGTCGTCCTTGGCGTGCGCGGCGGCGGACTCGAACTCGCGGCGGCGCTCCTCGGCGACGCGGCGCTTGGCCTCGGCGTCGCGCCGCATCGCATCGGCGTCCTTGCTCTGCTGCTTGGCCTGATCGGCGAGCGCCTCGGCCGCCTCGGCCTCGCGGGTCGCCTGCTCGGCGGCGCGCTGCTTGTCCGACGCGTCCGCGCGCGCCGCGGTCGCCGCCATCCGCAGCTCGGCCTCGTGCTTGGCGCGCCGCGACAGCTGCGCCCAGACCACGGCGCCGCTGATCACGAACACCAGCGAGAACAGCATCGCCACCGTCGCCGCGCGGTGGCGGCGGGCCCAGCGCGCCAGCCGGCCGGTCGTCGAGTAGCGGTGCGAGAACACCAGGTCGCCGGTCAAGTACTGCTTGAGCGCGCGGACCAGCTCGTCGGAGGTGAACCGGTCGGACGGCGTGCGCGCCATCGACCGGGCGATGATCCCCGACAGCTCGGGATCGCGCGGCATCGCCGGCGCCAGCGGCTCGTCGGACTGCAGCCAGCCGAGGAACGTCATCAGCTGCTGCTGCCGCGCGTCGGCCCCGGCGACGTGCTTCCACGCAAACGGCGTGCGCCCCGAGACCACCTCGTAGAGCGTCACGCCGAAGCTGTAGACGTCGAAGCTCGGATCGGCGTGCCGGCCCTGGGTCTGCTCGAGCGGCAGGTACGGCGGCGTGCCGGCGCTGATCGTCACGCCCGACTGCGCCGCCTCGTCGGCGCCGAGCACCGCGCCGGCGACCGAGCCGCCCGG
>DASWOO010000433.1:0-5494 GCA_036404335.1 Kofleriaceae bacterium | reverse complement strand
CGGCCGACGACGGCTCCCGACGACGGCCGCGTCACCCGAAAACGCAAAGAGCCCCGGGTGGGGCTCTCCAGATCGTGCCGCGTAGGCTTAGCGGCGGCGGCGGCGGCGCGCCGGACGAGGCGCGACGGCGGCAGCCTCGAGCTCCTCGAGGTGCTCGAGCATGCTGATCATCGTGTTGCGGGTCGCGGCGTGGGGCTCGTTGGTGATCGCGCGGCCCAGGCTGATGCGCAGCTCGGCGCGCAGCTCCGACTCGATCAGGCGATACGTGCGCAGGGCCTCCTCGGGATCGTAGTGCGCGAGGTCGGCTTCACAACCAGTGGCGGCGATCCAGACAGCCGCGAGCGCAGCGGCGCGACGGCCCGGCTGCGAGATAGCGAAATCTTTGACCGAGCTGCGGAGGCGCTGGCGGACCAACGGCACCGGCGGTAGCGCGACCAGACCATCATTGTCGTCGTCGGGCCGACGGAGGACAGGGCGTGTCATTGACTTGTCGGTTTCCATGGCTTTTTTGTCCTGTATCGCGACGGAAACCCTCTGGTCTTGCGACCGAGAAGCTGCCAGGCGATGGACCGCGACCTTGCCCGATCACGTTCGCAAATGCGATGAAATTCCGCGCGAATCCCGACAAAACATCAGTGGGATCCGGACGCACATCACGGGTCTCTGATGGCCCCGCGGACGCACATATAAGCGTGCTGCACTATCACGGTCGCGCGACACGTCCAGTGTCGGGGCCGGGGTCGGCCTCGGCGACGCCGAGCTCGGCATCGATGCGCCGCGCGAGGAAGTCCCGCACGGTGAAGCCCACCAGATGGGGATGCTCGATCGGCGCCGTGTGCGACGCGTTGGGGATCTCGAGCAGCTCGCAGTTGGGGATCGTCGCGGCGATGGCGCGCGAGCGCTCGGGGGGCGTGAAGCCATCGCGACCGCCGGACACCACCAACGTCGGCACGTGGACGTCCGGCAGCAGGTCATCCGCGCTGTGCGCGCCTGCGGACGACAGCATCGCGACAAACAGCCGCGCATCGATTCGCGCCATGCCTTCGAGGTACGGCATGAAATCGGCGGGCTCGATCAGCTCGCGGCGAATCTCGAGCCGGCTGGCGACCTCGTAGGCGAGCCGGGTCGGCAGCACCGCGCGCGTGACCCGGTTGATCACGCCGGGCACGCGTTGAATCCACTTCTGGATGAACGGCAACCAGTCTTCCAGCGCGGCGGAGCCGCGGAACGTCCGGAGCGGATGCGATGACGCACCGCAGATGAGGACGAGTCCGGCGACACGATCGGCGTGGCGGCGATAGGTCTCGAGCGCGACCTGAACGCCCATCGAGTGGCCGATCAGGACGGCGCGCTCGACCAGCGCGTCATCGAGCACGTGCTCGACGTCATCGGCCAGGTCCTCGATCGTGATCCGCCTGGCATCGCGCGGACGGGCGGTGCGGCCATGTCCGCGGTAGTGGGGGTGCACGGAGAACCGCCGGCCGAGGTCGTCGCGCAGGTGGCGCCAGACATAGCCGTCGCAGCCGATTCCGTCGCAGAGGAGCACCGGCGTCGCCTGGCCTCGCTCTCCCCACGACTCGTAGAATATCGGGCTGCCATCGCTCGGCGCGACGGCGTAGCCCCACGCCGTCGACATGAGCCGCCCTTACGCGATCTCTTTCTCGTCTTCCTCGCCCGGGAACTCGTTGACGGACGGATACTTCATGATCTCCTTGCGAGCGATCTTCCAGGCTTTCTGAACGATCCACGACAGGGACCGATCCTGCCGAGTTGCCTCGTCTTGGATTTCCTTGAGCATGTCTTCAGGAAAGTACAGGGACTGCTTGCGTTTATCCGAGCCGGCCATACGCGAGCTAGTTTCGAGGACCGCCTACACCGTGTCAAGACCACCGCCTGTGTAAGGCGGGTTTTCATGCGTTTTCAACCTGCCGTATTTTGCTCTAGATCCCTGAGATCTCATGCAGGAAATCTCGTTCATCCGTGTTCTGAGATGGACGGTTGATGGTCGGGGGGGTTGTCATACTCCCACGCCGTTACTATCCTATCGCGCTTCTAAAACCGGCCCTCGGCTTCGGCCGAAGGAAGGGTAGGAACCCATGAGCACCACGACGGCACCGAATTCCAAGCAGCTCGCCAAAAAGGAGCTGAAGAAGTTTCAAGAGCTTCTCGAAGAGAAGCGAAAGGCCGTTCTAGATCGGGCGCGAGAGATGTTGTCGGTGGAGAACATGGCACTCGACACCAACGACCTGCCGGATGAGATGGACCTCGCGTCCAGCGAGTACCTGCAGTCGTTCGAGTTTCGGCTGCGTGGCCGCGAGAAGAGCTTGCTGTCCAAGCTCGACCTCGCCCTGAAGAAGATCACCGATGGCACGTTCGGGATCTGCGAGGTCTGCGACGAGCAGATCGGCAAGAAGCGGCTCGAGGCCCGGCCCGAGACGACGCTCTGCATCAAGTGCAAAGAGGACCAGGAGCGCGAAGAGCGCACCATGGGCTGAGTCGCCCTGCGCATCGTACGGGTGCGACATGACCGCGCCCCACCCACCAACATCGCGCGCGACCGGTTTCGCCAGCCTGCCTCTGATACCGTCAGGTGTACATGGCGGATGAAGATCGCAGGAGATTCCTGAAGGTCGCGGCGTGCGCGATCGGCGGGGGCGTGGGCCTTGCGGTGGCCGCGCCGGCGATCAGCTTGCTCGTCGACCCGGCCCGCAAGGTGACCGTGACGTCGCCGACCGCGCCGCTCGACCTCGGGCTCGCGGAGCAGTTCCGCGCGGGCGCCGAGCCGCGCAAGGTCGAGGTCATCGCGCCGCTCATCCAGGACGCGTGGACCGCGTCGCGCAACGTCGTGCTCGGCGCCGCCTGGGTCCGACGCACCGCGCCAGACAAGCTGGTCGCGCTGTCGGCGGTGTGCCCGCACCTCGGCTGCGCGGTCGGCTGGGACAGCGGCGCCGGCAACTTCCTGTGTCCGTGCCACGACAGCCGGTTCAGCCCCGAGGGCGGCAAGCTGACCGGGCCGTCGGAGCGCGGCATGGACGAGCTACCGGTCCAGATCGTCGAAGGCCGGCTACAACTGACGTGGGTTCGCTACAAGCTCGGCCAGCCGCAGCGGGAGCCGGCGTGAGCGAGCCGGTCGCCGCACCGCAGGGCCCGCCGCCCGTCGCGCGGGTGGTCAACGCGGGGCCCGCGCCCGGCCCCGGGCCGGAGCCGGCGTCGTTCGCGCGCACGCTCGGCGCCGTGCTGGTGTTCCTGTTCGCCGTCGAGGCGATCACCGGCGTCGTGCTGGCGGCGTTCTACGCGCCATCGGCGACCGACGCCTGGGCCTCGGTGGCGTACGTCCAGGACCAGGCGACGCTCGGCTGGCTGATCCGCGGCCTGCACTTCCACGCCGCGTCGGCGGTCGTGATCGTCACCGGCCTGCACCTGCTGCACACCGCGGTGATCGGCGCGTACGCCAGCGAGCCGGCGGCCTCGGGGCGAAAGCCGCGCGAGCTGATCTGGTGGCTCGGCGTCCTGGTCATGGTGCTGACCCTCGGCTGGGCGGTGACCGGCTACGTGCTGCGCTGGGACCAGGCCGGGTTCTGGGCCAACAAGGTCGAGCTCGGCATCGCCGCGGCCACGCCGATCGCCGGCGGGCTGATCAAGCAGCTCGCGCTCGGCGGCAACGACTACGGCAACCTGACCCTGACCCGGTTCTACGCGCTGCACGTGCTGATCTTTCCGGCGCTGGTCGGCGCGCTGACCTGGGCCCACGTCGCGCTGGCGCGGCGAGCCGGGCCGACGTCGCGCCGCCGCGCGGCGGCACCGGTGCCGCGCTGGCCCGCGCAGACGTTCCGCGACGTGATCGCGATCGCCGCGGTCTACGCGGTCCTGCTCGCCTACGTGATCGCGGTCGGCGGCGCCGATCTCGCCGCGCCGGCCGATCCCGCGGCGGCGTTCGACGCGCGGCCGCTGTGGTACTTCCGCTGGCTGTTCGAGCTGCGCCAGCTCGCGGGCAGCGCCGAGAAGCTGGTCGCGCTGGCCGCGCCGGCGATCGCTGGCGGCGTGCTGGTCGCGCTGCCGCTGATCGATCGCGCGCCGAGCCGCTCGCCGCGCGCGCGGCTGCCGTACCTCGGCGCGCTGGTCGGGCTGTGCGCGCTCGTCGCCGGGCTGACCGTGGCGTCGCTGGTCGGCGACGCCGGCGACGACCAGCTGGCCCGGCGCGAGCTCGCCGACGCGCAGCGCGCGCACCGGGCCCGCGACCTGGCGCGCAAGTACGGCGTGCCGGCGACCGGCGCTGGCGACGTGTTCTATGCGGGCCCGATGGCCAAGGCGCGCGCGGTGTTCTCCTCGCGCTGCCAGGGCTGCCACGACGCCAGCAGCAAGGACCGCAAGGGCCCGGTGATCGCCGCCGGCCACGGCAACCGCGCGTGGCTCAAGGCGGTGATCGTCGAGCCGGGCAGCGACGCGATGTGGGGCCGGACTCGGCTGGCCAAGCAGGAGACCGCGATGAAGTCGTTCGCCACGCTGCCGGCGAGCGAGCTCGACGACGTGGTCGAGCTGATGTACGCCGAGACCGGCGCGAGCGATGTCGACGCCGCGCGGCGCGATCGCGGCAAGGACGTGTTCGAAAAGGCGTGCAGCGATTGCCACGCGCGCGACGACGGCATGCCGGGCACCTCGGCCCCGGGGCTCGGCGGCCTCGGCAGCCGCGCGTACTACCTGAGCTTCATCTCGAACCCCAAGTCGGCGTTGCACATGGGCCACGATCACAGCCAGATGCCGCGGTTCGACGCCGAGCTGAGCCTGGCCGATCGCGACGCGCTCGCCGAGTACATGGTGTGGCTGCGGACCGCGACCCCGGCCGAGCTCGCCGCGCTGGACGAGTGAGCTATGCTGCGCGCGCCATGCCGACGTTTGCGTACCAGGAGATGTTCGAGTCCGGGCACCACGAGGTGACGCCGTATCGCCAGCTGACCACGGACCACGTCAAACCGTTCACCGCGGGCGGCCGTGACTTCCTCGAGGTCGCGCCCGAGGCGCTGACCCTGCTGACCCGGACGGCGATGCGCGACATCGCCCACCTGCTGCGGCCCGGCCACCTCGCGCAGCTGCGCACGATCCTCGACGATCGCGAGGCCTCGGCCAACGACCACTTCGTCGCGCTCGAGCTGCTGCGCAACGCCAACATCGCCGCCGGCGGCGTGCTGCCGGGCTGCCAGGACACCGGCACGGCGATCGTGATGGGCAAGCGCGGCCAGCACGTGCTGACCGACGGCCACGACGAGGCGGCGATCTCGCGCGGGGTCTACGACACGTACGTCGAGAGCAACCTCCGCTACTCGCAGACCGCGCCGCTCGACATGTTCGAGGAGAAGAACACCGGCAACAACCTGCCGGCGCAGATCGACCTCTACGCGACCGCTGGCGACGAGTACCACTTCCTGTTCATGGCCAAGGGGGGCGGCTCGGCCAACAAGAGCCTGCTGTTCCAGGAGACCAAGGCGCTGCTCAACCC
>DASWOO010000432.1:0-7695 GCA_036404335.1 Kofleriaceae bacterium | reverse complement strand
GAGCACGAGGAAGAAGTCGACCATGTCGGCGACCGCGGTCTCGCCCTGGCCGACGCCGACGGTCTCGACCAGCACGACATCGAACCCGGCGGCCTCGCACACCAGCATGGTCTCGCGGGTCCGGCGCGCCACGCCGCCGGGCGACAGGCCGCTCGGCGACGGCCGGATGAACGCGCGCGGATCGAGGGCGAGCCGCTGCATCCGGGTCTTGTCGCCCAGGATCGAGCCGCCCGAGACCTGGCTCGTCGGATCGATCGCCAGCACGGCGACCCGCTTGCCGCGCTCGGTCAGCCGGGTGCCGAGCTCGTCGATGAACGTGCTCTTGCCAACGCCCGGCGTGCCGGTGATCCCGACCCGGCGCGCCTGGCCGGTCGCGGGCAAGAGCCGGTGGAGCAGCGCCTGGGCGAGCCGCGCGTCCTCGCCGTTGCGGCTCTCGATCAGCGTCACCGCCTGCGCGAGCACGCCGCGATCGCAGGCGCGCACGCCGGCCTCGTAGGCGTCGAGCGCCAGCCGCGGCCGCCGCCGGGTCATGCCGCGCCGGGCTCCGGCGCCTCGAGCCGATCGATCAGCGACACCGCGGCGTCGGCGATCACCGTGCCGGGGCCGAAGATCTCCGCGGCGCCGGCCGCGCGCAGCGCCGGGTAGTCGTCGGGCGGGATCACGCCGCCCGCGACGACCAGGATGTCCGGCCGGCCGAGCGCGGCGAGCGCGGCGCGCAGCTGCGGTACCAGTGTCAGGTGACCGGCGGCGAGCGAGCTGGCGCCGACCACGTGGACGTCGTTCTCGACCGCGGCCCGGGCCGTCTCGTCGGGGGTCTGGAACAGCGGGCCGATGTCGACGTCGAACCCGAGGTCGGCGAACGCCGACGCGATGACCTTCTGGCCGCGGTCGTGGCCGTCCTGGCCCATCTTGGCGATCAGGATCCGCGGCCGCCGGCCCTCGCGATCGAGGAAGCCCTGGGTCCGGGCGCGGACGCGCGCGACCTGCTCGGACTGCTCGCCCACCTCGCTACTGTACACGCCCGAGATGGCGTGGATCTCGGCGCGATGCCGGCCCCACACCTGCTCGAGCGCCCACGAGATCTCGCCGACCGAGGCCTTCGCGCGGGCGGCGTCGATCGCGGCGTCGAGCACGTTGCCCGCGCCGCTCGACGCACAGCTCGTCAGCGCCGCGAGCGCGCGGTCGGTCGCGGCCTGATCGCGCTCGCGGCGCAGGCGCTCGAGCCGCTCGATCTGGGTCTTGCGCACGGCGGCGTTGTCGACCTTGAGCACCGGCACGACCTCGGGGTGGGTCGGCTTCCAGCAGTTGACGCCGACGATGCGCTGGCGGCCGGCGTCGATCCGCGCCTGGGTCCGCGCCGCGGCCTCCTCGATCCGCAGCTTGGGCACGCCGGCCTCGATCGCCTTGACCATGCCGCCCAGCGACTCGATCTCGGCGATGTGGGCCCGCGCGCGGTCGGCGAGCTGCGCGGTCAGCCACTCGACGTAGTAGCTGCCGCCCCACGGATCGACCGGCCGGGTCGTGCCCGACTCGAGCTGGAGCTGGAGCTGGGTGTTGCGCGCGATCCGCGCCGAGAAGTCGGTCGGCAGCGCGAGCGCCTCGTCGAGCGAGTTGGTGTGCAGGCTCTGGGTGTGGCCCTGCGTGGCGGCCATCGCCTCGACCGCGGTGCGCACGACGTTGTTGTAGACGTCCTGCGCGGTCAGCGACCAGCCCGAGGTCTGGCAGTGGGTGCGCAGCGCCAGGCTCTTGGCGCTCCTGGGCGAGAACGTCGCCATCAGCTCCGACCAGACCAGCCGGGCGGCGCGCAGCTTGGCGACCTCCATGAAGAAGCTCATGCCGATCGCGAAGAAGAACGACAGCCGCGGCGCGAACGCGTCGACCGACATGCCCGACGCGATGCCGGTGCGGACGTACTCGAGGCCGTCGGCGAGCGTGTAGCCGAGCTCGAGGTCGGCGGTCGCGCCCGCCTCCTGCATGTGATAGCCGGAGATCGAGATCGAGTTGAACTTCGGCATCCGCTGCGAGGTGAACGCGAAGATGTCGGCGATGATCTTCATCGACGGTGCGGGCGGATAGATATAGGTGTTCCGCACCATGTACTCTTTGAGGATGTCGTTCTGGATCGTGCCGGTCAGCTGGGCCGGCGCGACGCCTTGCTCCTCGGCGGCGACGACGTAGAGCGCGAGCACGGGCAGCACCGCGCCGTTCATCGTCATCGACACGCTCATCTTGTCGAGCGGGATGCGATCGAACAGGATCCGCATGTCGAGGATCGAGTCGATCGCCACGCCGGCCATCCCCACGTCGCCGACCACGCGCGGGTGATCGCTGTCATAGCCGCGGTGGGTCGCGAGGTCGAACGCGATCGACAGGCCCATCTGGCCGGCGGCGAGGTTTCTGCGGTAGAACGCGTTGGAGTCCTCCGCCGTCGAGAACCCGGCGTACTGCCGCACGGTCCACGGCTTCTGCACGTACATCGTGGGGTACGGGCCGCGCACGAACGGCGCGAACCCGGGCAGCGAGCCGAGGTGCGCGACATCGGCGAGATCGGCGGCGGTGTACAGCGCGCGGTGCGGGATGGCCTCGGGCGTGTCCCAGGTCTCGCCCGAGGTATCGGCCGAGCCCGGGCCCGCGGATCCAGGGGCGCGGGGCGTGGCGACGTCGTCAAAGGCGAGGGCGCCGAAGTCGGGCAGGCTCATGACAGGAGCTCCGTGAGCGTGGCGAGGACGTCGCAGCCGACGTAGAGGAAGGCGTCGACCCCGGCGGCGCGCAGCTCGGCCTCGCGCGGCCCGGGCCGGCCGGCGAGCGCGATCTTGCGAGCCCCGGCGGCGCGCAGCTCGCCGGCGTGGGCGGCGGCCTCGCTGGCGTAGCGCTCGTCGCTGCCGCAGATGCAGGCGACGTCGAGGCGGGCGACGGCCTCGCCCAGCGCGCCGCCGCCGCCGACCTCGGGCGCGGCGAGCTCGGTCGCGCGGATCCCGGCGATCGCGAACGCCGCGGCGGCATAGCCGAGCCGGCCCCGGTGCTCGCCCGGCGGGCCGAGCAGGATCAGGCCGACCGACCGCGGCGCCGACTCGACCTGCGTGCGCAGCGCCTCGAACGCCTCGCCGTCGCGGTGCGCGCGGGCCGAGCCTGGCGGCGGGACGGGCGCAGGCAGCGTCTCGGTCGGATTGGCGAACTCCGAGACGCCGAGCACCGGCTCCTTGCGCTTGCCGATCGCCTGCGCGCGCCTGGCCCAGGCCGCCTCGAGCCGCGCCGCGAGCACGCCGTGCTCGATCAGCGCGACGACGCCGCCGTCGCGCTCGATCGCGGTGAACCGCTGCCAGGCCTCGCGCGCGAGCTGATCGGTCCGCGCCTCGATGTAGTACGAGCCGCCCGCCGGATCGACCACGCGGCCGAGGTGGCTCTCCTCGCGCAGCACCAGCGCGGTGTTGCGCGCGACGCGGCGGCCGAGCGCCGAGGCCGGACCGAGCGCCTCGTCGAACGCCAGCGGCGTGATGAAGTCCGCGCCGCCGAGCGCCGCGGCGAACACCTCGGTCGACACCCGCAGGAGGTTGACCCACGGATCGCGCTGGCTCTGCGTCCGCGACGCGCACACCGCATGGAGCATCGGCGGCGGCAGGTCGGCCACGCCAGCGGCGGCGGCCAGCTTGTGCCAGACCACGCGCAGCGCGCGCAGCTTGCATAGCTCGCCGAACGTGTCGCGGCCGACGGAGATCTGGGTCCACATCGCGCCGAGCGCGGCCTGGACGGGCAGGCCGCCGTCGGTCAGCGCGCGCAGGTACGCCGCCGCCGAGGCCAGCATCAGCGCCAGCTCGTCCGCCGGATCGGCGCCCGCGTCGTGGAACGCCAGCCCCGACACCCGGATCAGCCGGCCGGGATGACCGGCGCGCAGCTCGTCGGTGAGCGGCCCGAGCGCGCGCAGCATCCGCGGCAGCGCGTCGGCGGCGAGCTGGCCGCGCACCGCCGCGGTGACGTGATCGAAGTCGAGCCAGTGCGGCGCCGGCGACTCGACCGCGCCGTGGTCGCGCAGCGCGCGATCGAACTGGCGCATCGAGCACTCGGCGCTGTCGCTCGGCGTCCCGGCCGCCGCGTCGTGGATCACCGGCAGGCCGCGCTGGCTCGCGAGCGCGAGCGCCTCGGCGTCGTCCTCGGCGAGCCACAGCGCGTCCGCGCCGCCGTCGAGGTCTTCCTGCAGCGCGCCCGGCCGGCGCTGAGCCGGCGGATCGACCCGCATGCAGATCTTGAAGCGCCCCGGCGACGCCTGGGCCCCGCGGGTGTACGGCGCCTCGCCGGGCAGCCCCGGATCGACGTCGCTCGCCACGTACAGCGGCTGGAGGAGCAGCCCCTCGGCCGTCGTCGTCATCAGCTTGTCGAACGCCGCGCCGGCGAGCTCCTTGTCGACCGCCGCCTTCCAGTCGTCGTAGCTCGCCATCACATGTTGCGGCGGTACTGACCGCCGACCTCGTACAGCGCCTTCGACAGCTGACCCAGCGTGCAGACCTTGCACGCCTCGATCAGCGCGGCGAACACGTTGCCGCCGTCGAGCGCGGCGCGCTGGACCTCGGCGAGCGCGGCCGGCCCGGTCGCCGCGTTGCGCTGCCAGAACGCATCGCGCGCGGCGATCGCGTAGTGCTTCTCGTCCTGGGTCGCGCGGATCACCTCGGGCGGCGCCACCGTCGGGCTGCCCTTGGGATCGAGGAACGTGTTGACGCCGATGATCGGCAGCGTGCCGTCGTGCTTGAGCGTCTCGTAGTACAGCGACTCTTCCTGGATCTTCGAGCGCTGGTACATCCGCTCCATCGCGCCGAGCACGCCACCGCGCTCGCTGATCGACCGGAACTCGGCGAGCACCGCGGCCTCGACCAGGTCGGTCAGCTGCTCGATCACGAACGAGCCCTGGTTGGGATTCTCGTTCCGCGCCAGGCCGAACTCCTTGTTGATCACCAGCTGGATCGCGAGCGCGCGCCGCACCGACTCCTCGGTCGGCGTGGTGATCGCCTCGTCATAGGCATTGGTGTGCAGCGAGTTGCAGTTGTCGTTGAGCGCGAGCAGCGCCTGCAGGGTCGTGCGGATATCGTTGAACGCGATCTCCTGCGCGTGCAGCGACCGGCCCGACGTCTGGATATGATATTTCAGCTTCTGCGAGCGCTCGTTGCCATTGTACTTGTCGCGGATCGCGCGGGCCCAGATCCGCCGCGCGACCCGGCCGAGCACCGCGTACTCCGGGTCCATGCCGTTCGAGAAGAAGAACGACAGGTTGGGAGCGAACTCGTCGATGTGCATGCCGCGCGACAGGTAGTACTCGACGAACGTGAAGCCGTTGGCGAGCGTGAACGCGAGCTGGCTGACCGGGTTAGCGCCGGCCTCGGCGATGTGATAGCCGCTGATCGACACCGAGTAGAAGTTGCGGACCTTCTTGTCGATGAAGAACTGCTGGATATCGCCCATCATCCGCAGCGCGAACTCGGTCGAGAAGATGCAGGTGTTCTGCGCCTGATCCTCCTTGAGGATATCGGCCTGCACCGTGCCGCGGACCTGCGACATCGCCGACGCCTGGAGCTTGTCGTAGACCTCGCGCGGCAGGACCTCGTCGCCCGACACGCCGAGCAGCATCAGGCCCAGGCCATCGTTGCCGTCGGGGATCTGGCCTTGATAGCGCGGCCGGGGTACGCCGCGCTGGACGTAGAGCTCGGCGATCTTGCGCTCGACCTCGGCCTCGAGTCCCTGCTGGCGAATGTACTTCTCGCACTGCTGATCGATCGCGGCGTTCAGGAAGAACCCGAGCAGCATCGGCGCGGGGCCGTTGATCGTCATCGAGACCGACGTCGCCGGGTCGCAGAGATCGAACCCGGAGTACAGCTTCTTGGCGTCGTCGACGCTGGCGATCGACACGCCGGAGTTGCCGACCTTGCCGTAGATGTCGGGCCGGTGATCGGGATCCTCGCCGTACAGGGTCACCGAGTCGAACGCGGTCGACAGCCGCTTGGCGGGCAGGCCGCGCGAGACATAGTGGAACCGCTTGTTGGTGCGCTCGGGCCCGCCCTCGCCGGCGAACATCCGCGCCGGGTCCTCGTTCTCGCGCTTGAGCGGGAACACGCCGGCGGTGAACGGGAACTGCCCGGGCGGCGCCTCGCGCAAGAGCCAGGTCAGGAGGTCGCCCCAGTCCTCGTAGCGCGGCAGCGTGACCTTGGGGATCTTCAGGTGCGACAGCGACTCGCTGGTCAGGTCGAGCTCGATCACCTTATCGCGCACCGCGAACTGATACTTGGCCGCGGCGTAGCGCTTCTTCATCGCCGGCCAGTCGGCGAGCAGCTGGCGGCACTCGGGGGTGAGCCGGCTCTCGAGGTCGTTGTACAGCGCCACCAGCTCGGCGACGTACGCGGGCTCGCCGGCGACGACCTGGGTGACCTGGACGACGTCCTCGGCCGAGCGCGGCTCGACGATCTCGAGCACGGTCCTGCCGACGTTGGCGCGCAGCGCGGCGATCGTGCCGTGCAGCTGGTACATCCGGCGCGCGATCGCGGCTTGCGTGCGCACGAAGTGATCGGCCGCGTCGCTGGTCTCGGCGATCTCGGCGAGGTACCGGGTGCGGTCGGGCGGGATGATCCACTTCTTCTCGGACATCCCGGCCGATAGCTCGAACGACGAGCGCAGCGCGGCGCCGGTGCGCGCGACGAGCAGGTCCATCAGCGCGCGGTACAGCGTGTTCATCCCCGGGTCGTTGAACTGCGACGCCATCGTGCCGTACACCGGCAGCTCGTCGTCGGTCTGGGCGAACGCGTTGTGGTTGCGCTTGTACTGCTTGCGGACGTCGCGCAGCGCGTCGAGCGAGCCGCGCTTGTCGAACTTGTTGATCGCGATCGCGTCGGCGAAGTCGAGCATGTCGATCTTCTCGAGCTGGGTCGCGGCGCCGTACTCGGCGGTCATCACGTAGAGCGCGACGTCGGCGTGCTCGGTGATCTCGGTGTCGCTCTGGCCGATGCCCGAGGTCTCGACGATCACCAGATCGAACCGCGCGGCCCGGCAGATCTCGATCGACTCGCGGACGTGCTTGGACAGCGACATGTTCGACTGGCGGGTCGCCAGCGACCGCATGTAGACCCGCGGGTCGTCGATCGCGTTCATCCGGATCCGGTCGCCGAGCAGCGCGCCGCCCGACTTGCGCTTCGACGGGTCGACCGAGATCACGGCGATCGTCTTGTCCGGGAAGTCGGCGAGGAACCGGCGGACCAGCTCGTCGACCAGGCTCGACTTGCCCGCGCCGCCGGTGCCGGTCACGCCCAGCACGGGGATCTTCTGATCGAGCAACGGCGCCAGCGCCTGACGCAGCTCGTCGCCGGCGGTCGGGTGGTTCTCCGCCGTGGTGATGAGGCCGCCGATCAGCGCTGGCTTGCGCTCGGGCAGGTGCGGGATCGCCTCGGCGAGCGACGGCGCGGCCTTCTCGAAGTCGCAGCGGTGGAGCAGGTCGTTGATCATGCCCTGCAGGCCCATCGCGCGGCCGTCGTCGGGCGAGTAGATCCGGGCGACGCCGTAGGCGTGCAGCTCCTCGATCTCCGATGGCAGGATCGTCCCGCCGCCGCCGCCGAAGACCTTGATCTCGGCGCCGCGCTCGCGCAGCAGGTCGAGCATGTACTTGAAGAACTCGACGTGGCCGCCCTGGTAGGACGTGATCGCGATGCCCTGCACGTCCTCCTG
>DASWOO010000431.1:0-8231 GCA_036404335.1 Kofleriaceae bacterium | reverse complement strand
GCCTCGACCGTGGCGGCGGGCTCGGGCGCGATCATCGGACCGCATGTACCACGTCAGTCCCGCTCGTACAGCCCGATCAGCAGGCCGCGCGCCAGGGTGTGGCCGCGCAGCGCCGCGAGCAGGGCGCGCCGGCCCGGGTGCTCGCCGAGGTCGGGGTCGTGATCGAGCGCGAACAGCTGGAACGCGTAGCGATGCGGGCCGTGGCCCGGCGGCGGATCGGGCGGCAGCCAGCCGGGCTTCAGGTACGAGGTCAGGCCGAGCGAAGGGTGCGGCTGGCTCGTGCGCAGCTCGCCCTCCTCGAGGCGATCGAGCACCGGCGACAGCTGCCAGGCGATCGCGTGGACCAGCGGCCGCGGCGTCGGGCTGTCGGCGTCCTCGACCAGGAGCGCGACCGAGCGCGCGCCGGGCACGGTCGTCCAGACCAGCGGCGGCGACGTGCCGATGCCATCGGCGGTGAACCGCGACGGCATCATCGCGCCGTCGACAAACGCCGGGCTGGCGAGCTGGATCGTCGCCGGGACCGGGGCGAGCGCGTCGCTGTGCGACGCGATGCTTTGCAGACCCGCGCGCGCACGGCGCAGCGCGTGGCCGACCTGGACGGGGAGTTTTTCGAGCATATGCAAGCTGTAGCGAGCCTCGTGCCAACGGTTTGGTGAGCCCTGTTCGCGGATGAGGCCGGAAGCACCGCCCGGGGGATTCGGGCCGCGTCGCTTCTGGTCGCGCGGACGGGTCGGTGTGCGCCCGCGACGCGCGGCTACGGATGACCGAGATCGCCTTCCGGCTCGGGCTCGGGTTTTGGATCTACGGGCGTGAGGATCGGCCGCGCGGCGGAGAGATCGCGCGCGAACAGCGACGGCTGCTCCGGATCGGCGAACACCGCGGCGTAGTCCTCGGGCGTCAGCGCGCGGGCGAACCGGACCGCGAAGTGATCGCGCAGCACGCGCAGATAGTGCTCGACGTCGTAGTCGCGCGGGTCGGCCTGCGAGGTCTGCGAGACCGGCGAGGTCGACGTCGCTGGCGCTGCTGGTGGGGCCGGCGAGGTCGCCGACGCTGCCGACGAAGGGGCGCGCGCCGACGCGCCTGGCGAAGGGGCGCGCGCCGACGCGCCCGGCGCAGCGCCGGCCGCGTCCGGATCGAGCTCGTCGTCGTCGGGCAGGGCGTCGTCGGCGTCCTCGGGCTCGACGTACAGGCAGCTCCGGCCGCGCGTGCCGCGGTAGACCCGGACCCGCTCGCCGGTCGCCCAGGTCGTCCGGCCGGCGGACAGCAGCGCCTCGTACGCCAGCTGGTGGCGCGCGGCGCGGGTCGCCAGGTACTGCGCCGGCGGCTGGGTCAGCCGGACCTTGGCGGTCACGTCGCGCGTCGCGATCGCGCGCCGGCGCAGCGCGGCCACGGTCGCGACGTACACCGCCTGGACCCCGGCCACGTCGCCGGCGAGCAGCGGCGCGAGCGCCCGGCGCAGGAACTGCGCGCCGAACGGCTCGGCCCGGCTCGAGCGAAACGCCACGCCGCGCAGGACCAGCGCGCCCGGCTCGCCCGCGGCCCCGGGGTACCCCGCCAGCGCGTAGTTCTTTGGCTCGTGCGACAGCATCGCGGCGTAGCGGCCCTCGAATTCGAGCTGGACCCGCGCCGGCAGGAGCGCCGCGACCTCGCCGACCACCCGGCGCTCGTCGGCCTCGGTCCACGCCGCCGGCACCGCGAAGTACACGCCGTCGGTGTCGGCCTCGAGCAAGGTCGTGCCGCGCGCCGCCAGCTCGCGGCACAACAGCGCCAGGACCTCGCGGCCGCGCGCCGTCACCTGGTTGGCGGCGTGGACATCGGAGAACCGGGTCAGCCCGGTCGCGCCGAGGTAGCCGTACGCCGAGTTGATCACCAGCTTCATCGCCGCCGACAGCGCCTCGGCCGAGAACCGCTCGGGCGAGCCCGGCGCCGCCGCCCGGCCGCGCGCCTTGGCGGCCAGCCGATGCTCGACCAGCCGGTCGACGATCGCCAGCATCGCGCCCAGCCGGTCGCGCGCCGGGCCGATCCGGTACTCGCGCATCAGCGACGGGTACAGGCTGGCGACGTCGGCCTTGACCACGCGGTGGGCGACGCCGGCGGCGAACAGGTGCAGCGCGGCGCCGCTGTGCGGCGTGCCGTCGCCGGGCTCGTGCGCCGGCAGCGCGGCCCCCGAGCGCAGGTACGCGCGGACCAGCAGCGGATCGATCACCCCGGTCGCCGCGCCGGCGTCGGCCAGCCGCTCGTAGCGCCGCGGCGCCATGCCGGCGAGCGCGAACGCCGCGCCGCCCAGGGTCCGGGCCAGCCCGGCGACCTCGTGGACGTCGTCGCCGGCGTAGCGCCGGACCCGCGCCGGATCGCGCTGCCACACCCGGTAGATCTCGGCGCCCGGGATGTGCTCGCGGTCGTCGCGGGCCAGGCCCATGTGGCGGGCGACGGCCTTGAGCCCGTGGCCGGGCAGGTCGCGCGCGGAGAAGTCGTGGCGCAGCACGGCGTCGAGCGTGTCGATCAGCTCGCGGCCCGGCACGGTGTAGCGCACCCGGCGCGCCGGGTTGCTCGGCGACGGCGCGCCGCGCCGGGCCGCGCGGGTTCGCAGGTCGCCGCCCGACGCCAGCCGCGGCGGGCCCGGCCGGCCGAGCACCAGCGGCACGCCGAGCAGCCCCGCGCGGCGCGCGAGGAACGGCAGGTCGAAGCCGTGCAGGTTGTGGTTCTCGATGACGTCGGGATCGGCCGCGGCGACCCGCGCGATCAGCCGCTGGATCAGCGCGGCCTCGGCCGCCGGCGTGGCGTCGGCCGCCTCGAGGATCTCGGTCGTACCGTCCGGATCGCGGACCGCGATCACGAAGATCCGGTCGCGCGCCGGATCGAGCCCGGTGGTCTCGAGGTCGAATTGCAGGCGGCGCAGCCCGTCGAACGCCAGGCCCCGGAAGTAGGTCCGCCCGGTCGCGACCAGGTACTGCTCCTCGGGCGGCAGCAGGATCACGTCGCCGAGCTCGCGGAGCTGGCCGCCCGCGCTCCCGATCGTCCGGCCGAGCCGCACCGACGCGCCGTGGGTTACCGCGGCGGTCAGCGTCCGCAGCTCGCCGGCGCGGATCAGGTAGCGCAGCGCGCCCGGCCCGGCGAGCTCGCGATAGGTCACGCCGCCCGGCGCGCGCGCCTCGCCTTGCAGCCGGCCGCCGAGGTGGGCCAGGTCGGCGAGCTCGGCGATGACCATCCACGGCCGGAACCGGACGTGCTCGCAGCGCAGCTGGCCGTCGCGCCGCCACACCCAGGCCTGGCCGTCGGGCTCGGCCCACACCGACACGATGCCGGGCGTCGGATCCCAGCCCCACAGCCACTCGTCTTCGAGCCCGGGCATCGCGCGCGATCATCAGGCGAGCGGCGGCGTCACTTCAGGCTCTCCTCGGTGTGCAACCGGTACGCCGTGCCGCCGAGGTCCGCGGCGATCACCCCGGCGAACGCGACCCAGCCGACGAGGTGGCCGGCGACGCCGTGCAGGAAGCCCAGGATCGCGATCGCCGCGAGCAGCATGCCGCGCAGCGGCGCGCCCGACAGCAGGTGGCCGGCGCCGAACGGCAGCAGCATGCCGATGATCGCCCGCCGCCGGCGAAACGCCCGGCCGCGCATCGCGTCGAGCTCGCCGCGCTCCGCGCGCTGCAGCGCGCGCTCGTCGACCGCGGCCTGCGCGGTCAGCGCGTGCGCCCGCGCGACCCACTCGCCGTCGCCGTCGAGGTCCGCCAGCTCGTCGTCGTCGAGCGCCGCGCGCGGGTCCGGCGCGTCCTCGATCTTGGTCTCGCGCAGGTCGCGCAGCAGCGCCGAGGCCTCCTCGGCGTCCTCGGTCGCGACCCAGATGTCGAGCGTGAGGAACGCGCCCTGGATCGGCCCGAGCAAGGCGGCGTGGTGCTCGCCGCCGATCACGCAGCGCACGCCGCGCGCCTCGAACATCGAGCGGACGAACGCGCCGTCGACCGGGTTGGCGCACGTGCCGATTCGCACCTGGCCCATGGCGTCAGTGAACGACGATGCCGCGCGGCAGCGAGATGTCGTCGCGGCGCTCGGCGACCTTGAGCGGGACCAGGTGCTTGAACGCCGCGTCGCTGACCGGCGTGCCGCGCTCGGGGATCTGCAGCGCGCCGCCGCCGAGCTCAGGGGTGAACAGCAGCGGCGTGCCGGTGCCGTTGTAGCCGAGCTGGACGAACGCGTCGGGCTCGAACTGCATGCATTTCTTCTCGCAGCAGAAGAACGCGCTGGCCACGCGATAGAAGCCCTCGGCCAGCAGCGGGTGCAGCGCCCGGGCGTCGAACAGGAGCGGCAGGGTCGAGCCGCGCGGCGTGAAGTGCGCCCGGTTGGCGGTCCACCGCTCCGGGAAGTACACGCCGGGGCCGGGGTCGCCGTGGTTGTGGAAGTAGACCAGGCGGCCGGCGGGGATCTCGCCGATGGCTGCCACGGTACGATACAGGCCGCAGGGAGGAAGGCCGGTGGTCACCCCGGTATCATATCGCGTGCCGGGCTTGTATGATGCGGCCCGATGCAAACGCCGACCGCGCTTGCTACGCCGAGCCCGCCGCGGCTGCTCGCGATCATCGAGCTACAGAACGCGATCGCCGCCGCCGGGCTCAACGCCGACGAGGTGATGAACGTCGTGGCCGATCGCGCCGCGACGCTGCTCGCCGCCGGGGTCGCGATCATCGCGCTGGTCGAGGGCGACGATTTCGGCGTCCGCGCCGTGGTCGGCTCGGGCGCCGTGCCCGCGGTCGGCAGCCGGGTGCCGCGCGGTCCGAGCCTGGCCGGGCGCTGCATCGCCGAGGGCAAGGCGATGCGGATCGAGGCGCCGGTCGACCACGAGGCGCCGCTGCGCGGCCAGGCCGGCGTCGCGTCGGTCGCGTGCGTGCCGCTGGTGTACGGCGAGTCCGCGGTCGGGGTGATCGAGGTCGCGTCGGCGCGCGCCTCGGCGTTCTCCGACGAGGACGTCGAGACCCTGCGCCTGCTCGGCCACGTCGTCGCGATCGCGCTGCACCGCGCCTACACCTACCCGCGGCCGCGCTACGACAACCTGCAGGACGCGCTGACCGGGCTGGGCAACCGGCGCGCGTTCGACGAGCGGCTCGACGCCGAGCTCAACCGCCACCGCCGGTTCCACCACTCGTTCAGCCTCGCGCTGGTCAAGCTCTCCGGCCTCGAGGCCGCGGTCGACCGGCTCGGCCAGGTCGCGGGCGACGACATGCTGTGCAAGGTCGCCGGGGTGCTGCGCCAGCACACGCGGATGATCGACGGCTGCTTCCGGATCACCGCCGACGAGCTGGCGATCGTCATGCCGGGCACCGCGCTCGAGGGCGCGCGGATCGTCGCCGAGCGCTGCCGCGAGCACGCGCGCGAGTCGCGGATCCTCGACGCCGCGGTCCGCGTCGGCTGCGGCGTGGTCGCGGCCGAGGCGACCGAGTCGATCGACGACATCGTGCACCGCGCCAGCGCCGGGCTGCACGCCGACCTCACCTGACGCCGGGCCCGCGGCTGACAGACCGCTGTGCTAATGAGCAGTGGTGATCGACGCTGCGCTGCGCACCCTGCGCGACCGATTTGGCCATGCCGCGTTCCGGCCCGGCCAGCAGGCGGCGATCGCCGCGGTGCTGGATCGGCGCGACGCGCTGGTGCTGCTGCCGACCGGCGCGGGCAAGTCGTCGTGCTACCAGGTGCCGGCGGTGGTGCTCGCCGAGCGCGGCCGGGGCATGACGGTGGTGGTGTCGCCGCTGATCGCGCTGATGAACGATCAGGTCGATAGCCTGCGCGCCCGGGGCATCGCGGCGGCGGCGATCCATAGCCAGCAGGACGACGACGAGCGTCGGGCGGCGATCGAAGCGCTATCGCGCGGCGAGCTGACGCTGATCTACGTCTCGCCCGAGCGCGCGGTGCTCGACAGCTTCCAGCGCCTGCTGCGCCGGGCGCAGGTCGCGATGCTGGCGATCGACGAGGCGCACTGCGTGAGCCAGTGGGGCCATGACTTTCGCCCCGAGTACGCCCGGCTCGCCGAGCTGCGCGACTGCGTCGACGCGCCGGTGATCGCGCTGACCGCGACGGCCACGCCGCGGGTGATGGCCGAGGTCGCGCGCTCGCTCGGGCTGAGGGCGCCGGAGATCGTGCGCGGCGACTTCCGCCGGCCGAACCTGGCGTTCGAGGTCCAGCACCACCGCGGCGACGAGCCCCGGCTGGCGGCGACGGTCGCGGCGCTCGACCAGGCGGGGCTGCGCCAGCGCTCGGGCCCCGGCCGCGGCATCGTGTACTGCGCGACCCGCAAGAAGACCGAGGCGGTCGCGGCGGAGCTCAAGTCCGCCGGGTTCGCGGCCGGCCACTACCACGCCGGGCGGACGGCGCTGGCCCGCGAGCGGGCGCAGGACGCGTTCGCGCTGGGCCGGACCCGCGTGCTGGTCGCGACCAGCGCGTTCGGCATGGGCATCGACTATCCCGACGTCCGGGTCATCGTGCACTTCCAGGCGCCGGGCAGCGTGGAGGCCTACTACCAGGAGGCCGGGCGGGCGGGGCGCGACGGCGAGCCGGGGCGGTGCGTGCTGCTGTTCGGCGCGGCCGACCTGATGACCCAGCGCCGGCTGGCGGACCGGTCCGACGCGCGGGTCGACGAGGCGCTGGCCGCGCTCGCGCGCTATGCGAGCACGGTCGAGTGCCGGCAGCGCATGCTGTGCGCGCACTTCACCGGCAGCGACGATCACCCGACATGCGGCCGATGCGATGCGTGCGTCGATCCGCAGCTGGTCGCCGATCGGCAGGAGCCGGCGGCCCGGCCCGCGGCCGCTGCGCTGGGCGGCCACGCCGAGCAGGTGATCCTGTCGCTGGTCGCGGCGTCGCGCAAGGTCGGCCGGCTGAACCTCGCCCGGGCGCTGCGCGGCAGCGCGGCCAAGGCCGTGACCGCGCTCGGCCTCGACCGGCTGCCGCAGTACGGCGCCCTGGCCGATAGCGACGAGGACGCGATCGTCGCGACGATCGACGCGATGATCCACGCGCGCAAGCTGGTGCGGCGCGGCCGCAAGTACCCGACGGTGGCGCTGCCGGCGGCGCGGGCGCCGCGCGAGCCCAGAGCGCGCCAAACGCGCGAGCCGCGCGCATCGTCCAGGTCCGCGGCGCCGCAGGCGGCGTTCGGCTTCCTCGCGCCGTCGGGCGCGACCGGCCCCGCGAGCGTGCCCGATCCGGCGCGCGGCCGCGGCGCGCTGCGCAAGCCGCGCGCGACCAGCAACGGCATCACGTTCGCGCTCGACTCCTACCGCAAGAAGATGGCGCGCCAGCTCAAGTGGAAGACGTACATGGTGTTCCAGCGCGGCGTGATCGCCGCGATCGACAAGCTGCGCCCGACCTCGAAGGAGGCGCTCGCCCGGATCCCGGGCCTGGGCCCCGCCAAGATCGCCCGGTTCGGCGACGACATCCTCGACCTGGTCCGCCGCGAGTCCGCTCGGTTCTAGAGGATTCTAGAGGACGAGGTCGTCGCGCACCGGCCTGGCGTACGACTCCGCGCTCGCCTTGAGCGCCGCGGCCAGCGCGTCGTCGGGCTTGTCCGGCATCCGGAGGTCGAGCTCGACGAACATGTCACCGCGCGTCGCCTTACGCGCGATGCCCTTGCCGCGCAGCCGGAGCCGGGCGTGGTTCTGCGAGCGCGGCGGGATCTTCAGCACGACCGTGCCGTCGAACGTCGGCACGTCGACGCTCGCGCCGTTGTAGGCCTCGTCGAGCGTGACCGGCAGGGTGAGGTACAGGTCGTTGCCCTCGCGGCGCAGCACCGGGTGCGGCTTGACCTCGGTCTCGATCACCAGGTCGCCGGGCGGGCCGCCGCGCTGGCCGGGGCCGCCCTTGCCGGCGAGCCGGATCACCGAGCCGGTGTCGGCGCCGGGCGGGATCCGGACCCGCACCGTGCCTTGCTCGGGCACGTCGATCGAGACCTCGGCGCCCTCGACCGCCTGGCGCAGCTCCATCTGGAACGAGGCGTGGAC
Source organism: Kofleriaceae bacterium (assembly GCA_036404335.1). Classification (GTDB taxonomy): domain Bacteria; phylum Myxococcota_A; class Polyangia; order Haliangiales; family Haliangiaceae; genus JABFXX01. Next base: position 246 of record DASWOO010000431.1, on the reverse strand, counting down.
GTCCTGGCCGCGGCTCGGGCCGCGCCGCCGGTTGAACATCTCGCCGAAGTCGGCGAAGTCCCGCGCGCCGCCGCCGCCGCCGAACCCACCGAACCCGGGCCCGCCGTCGAAGCCCGACGCGGTGCCGCGGCCGCCGCGCGGCTGGCGCGACCACTGCGCGTGCTGGCGGGCGCGGTCGGCGTCGAAGTTGCCCTGCAGCGCGTCGTCGCCGAACTCGTCGTAGTCGCGGCGCTTCTTCTCGTCCGA
>DASWOO010000430.1:0-8989 GCA_036404335.1 Kofleriaceae bacterium | reverse complement strand
CGCCGTCGGTGCGGAGCGGGACATCGTCGGGGTGCATGTAGTCGGCGAGGTCGTCGTCGTTGTCGAAGCTGATGCCGCCCTTGCGGTGCGGGTCGGGGGCGAGCTGGTAGCGGCGCGAGGGCGAGGCGGGGAGGTCCTCGGGGCCGGGGGCGTCGGGGTCGGCGCGCCACATGCCCTTGATCGGCTTGGTCGGGGCACGCGAGGTGTCGCTGGGCGCGGGGCGGCGCGCGGGCGTGGTGGGCCGGGTGGAGCGGGCCGAGACGCCGGATGACACGGTGCCGTCGCCGGAGCGGTGCGAGCTGGTGCCGCGATCGGGGCCGCGGGCGGGGCCGCTGGTGCCGCGCAGGAGGCCGCCGCGGCGGGGCGCCTCGAAGCTGGAGCCGAGCTCGTGACCGGGGCGGCCGTGGCGCTCGTCGATGGTGGCGTCGTGCTCGTCGGGGACGCCCCGATCGTGCTCGGCGTCGCGGTCGTCGAACCGGCGGCGGGTAATCGGCCGGGGCGCCTCGTCGGGCTCGCCGCCGTCGAATTCGTCGAGCTGGCGCACGAGGTCGCGCGCCTCGGGCAGCTCGTCGAGGTCGATCTCGCCGCGGCGGATCAGCTCGAGGACGACCTCGCCGAGCTCCGCGAGGGCATCCTGACGCCGGCCCTTGGCGCGGACGTCGTCGAGCCGGGCGCGGCCCTCGCGGGCGCCGCGCTCGAGGGCGCCACGCACGAGCTCGGTCGTGGTCCGGAGCAGGGTGCCCAAGGTGCCCCGCAACTCCGGCGGACGGAAACCGCCGCCTCGCTTGCTTGCCATGGCGGGAGCCTAACATCTGGGCTACGGTCGGGCCGCCGTGAAGTCCCGCATGCTGCTCGGCCTGGTCGCATGCGCGGCGTGCATGCCGCCCGAGCCACCGCCGGCGCCGCCGCTCCCGCCGATGTCGACGGGCAAGGTCCGGGTTCGGGTTTTCACCGAGACCTCGCCGGCGCGGCTGCTCGCGACCGCCGGCCGGTTCGTGTTCGTCGGCACCGACACCGACCTCGAGCGCTGGGACCGCAACGGCCGGGTCTCGAGCCTGTCGGCGGACCACGGCCTGTCCGGCAGCCACGTCGCCGCGCTCGCGCCCGACCCCGAGCGCCGCTGGATCTGGATCCTCACCGAGGGCGGGCTCGGCCACTACGACGCCAGCGCCGAGCTGTACAGCGAGATGCCGCCGCCGCCGGCCTCGTTTGGCGTCGACTTCGGCGCGCTGGCCAAGGAAGCCAGCGTCAGCGTCGCGCCCGCCGACGACGGCGGCGCGTGGCTCGGCAGCCAGCACGGCCTGTTCACCGTGAGGCCGCAGGACGGCTGGGCGTCGACGGCGATCAAGGACCCGATCCGCGCGCTGGCCCGCGACCGCAACGGCTGGCTGTGGGTCGCCGCCAAGGGCGGGCTGCTCGCGCGCAAGCCGGGCGGCGACATCGTCCGGATCACGACCGCGCTGGGCTGCGCGATCGTCGAGCCGCGGATCATCGTCGAGCTCGCCAACGATCAGATGCTGGTGATCGGCGCCGACGCCGAGGGCCACGACCGGATCGCGATCGGCCGGCAGCTGAGCTGGATGACCTATCGCGCGCTGCCCGAGACCCACTGGGATGCGGCAGCGCCGCGCGGCGACGGCGCGGTCGTCATGGGCGGCGCGCACGTCTATCGCCTGCAGCCGGCGCGCGCGGCGCAGATCCGGCCGCTGTCGCGCGACGGCATGCGCCTGGTCGCCGCCGGCGGCGGGCCGGCGACCGACTGGGTCCCGGCGACCGACTGGGCGATCGATCCGGTCGACGTGGTCGTGCCGCCGGGCGCGATGACGGTCGGCACCGTCGACGATCACCTGCTGATCGGGACGCGCGACCTCGGCACCGCGCGCTACCGCGACGGCGACGCCCAGCCGCGCGACTGGCTGCGGCGCAAGGCGATGTTCGAGGACGCGACCACGCTGTCGGTGGCGTGTGCCCGCGCCCAGGACTGCTGGATCGCGACCGGCGCGCGCCAGGCCTGGCACTGGACCGGCGACCGGTTCGCCGCCGGCGGGCCGGATCAGGTCGTGCTCGCGGTCATGCGCGATCCGTCGGGCGCGATCTTCGCGCTGCACCACACCGACGACGACGACGCGATCCACATGTCGAGGATCGACGGCGCCACCTGGACGCGGATGCCCAGGGTCGCGCTGGTCACGCCCGGCACGCGGGCCGAGGTCAGCTTCGCGCGGTTCGCGGCGTCGGGCGCGCTGTGGGTCGGCCTGCGCTACCACGACGGCGACCAGCGCAAGGGCGACGGCATCGCGGTGGTCGAGCCGGCGACCGGCAGGACGACGTATCGCGGCCCCGACGACGACGTGCGGCCGGTGCCGGCCAGCGTCATCGACGGCGACGTGCGCGGCGACACCGCGTGGCTGGCGACCGCCGACGGCGTGGCCCACCTCAGCAGCGGTGACCTCGAGCTGTGGGGCGAGGCCGATGGCCTGATCGCCCCGCCGCGCTCGGTGACGATCGCGCCGAGCGGCGACGTGATCGTCGCGACCAGCGCCGGGGCCGGCGTGTGGAACGGCGTGAGCTGGGAGTTCCCGGCCGCGCTCAAGCTCGACATCAACGACGCGGTCGCGACCCGCAACGGTCAGCTATGGATGGCGACCGATCGCGGCATCGCCGCGTGGGACGGCAAGAAGCTGCGCCGGGTCGACATGCTGCGCGGCCTGGCCGAGAACCGCATCGTCGACGTCGCCGCCGATCAGTTCGACCGGATCTGGGCGCGCGGCCCGGGCTCGCTCACCCTGATCTCGCAGTGACGCCGCGCGCGTTGCAGCCGACCTCGATCAGCACGCCATACGCGCGCAGGTAGCAGCGCGTGCCGCGCGCGTCGCTCGACACCGCCGAGACCTCGACGCCGGCGCCGCGCAGCCGGGCGTGGCGGGCGTGGACCTCGGCGACGTCGTCGACCAGAAAGCCGATGTGGCCGAGCCCGTCACCGCTGCCGGCAGAAGCTTGCAGCACCAGCGTGAAGCCGGCGCCGTCGCCGAGCACGGCGAGCTTGGGCGAATCGAGCCGGGTGCGCGCCTCGAGGTCGAAGTGATCGACCAGGAACCGGGTGAGCGCGGGGACGTCGGAGACTTGCAGATCGAGATGGTTGAGCTTCACGGGACCTCACCTGCGGACACACGTCCGCCTGTGACCGTGGGTCTCACTCCGCCGTGGAGGGACAAGGGCCCTCAGCACGAGGGTGGCCGGGGCTCGCCAAGCCGGCCTGCCGTCTTTCGATCGGTCTCGAAGCTAGAGCAACGCGCGGGCCGTGGCAAGCGCATGTAGCCGAACGGTTCACCCGACGCCACAGCCGTGAAGAAAGTTGCCCGGGTCCCGGCGATCCGTAACGTCGTCGCACGGTGCCCAAGATCGTAGCCGACATGCACGTTCCGCCGGCGCTCCGGCGATGGGGCGCCCGGCTCGGCCTCGCCGTGCTGATCGCGATCGCGATCGGCTACCTGCCGGGCCAGGTCCTGCGCCGCGACCCGCGCGCCGCCAAGCTCGACGGCCAGATCGAGCAGCTGTCCGCCGAGGCCCGCACCGTCGCCGCCCACAACGCGATGCTCCGCCGCGACATCGCCGCGCTGCGCACCGACGTCTCCGCGATCGAGGACCGCGCGCGCGCCGACCTCGGCATGGTCTACCCCGACGAGATCGTCCTGCGCCTGGCCCCGGAGGCCCCGTGATCGGCCTGCCGCGCTCGCTGCGCCGCGCCGTCAAGGTCTCGCTCGGCGCGGTCGCCGGCGGCCTGGCCTGCGCGGTGGTCGCCGCCGGCGGGGTCGATGGCGCCGCGGTGCTCGCCGCCCACCCGAGCCTGGCGATGACGATGCTGGTCGTCGCGATCGCCGCGCTCGCGGTGATCGCCGTGATCCGCCGCGTCCAGTTCTCGCCGCCGTCGGCGCGGGCCCAGCTCGTCTCGTTCTGGCTCGCCGCGGCGAGCGACTTCGCCGACCTCGAGCTCGCGCTGACCATGGTCGCCGCCGTCCACGTGGTGATCGCGGTGACCGGCGGCCTGGGCTCGCCCGCGTACCCGCTGCTCTACGGCTTCGTCGCGTTCGCGATGACCGTGCTGGCCCGGCCCAGCGCGATCGCGACCCTGGTCGCCGCGCTGCTGCTCGAGGCCGCGCTGCTCGGCCGCAGCAAGCTCACCGAGGCGCACGTCCTGGCCTCGGCGATCCACGTCGCGTACCTCGCCGGCGCCTCGGCGGCGCACGTGTTGCTGCTGCGCGGGCTGACCGCGCGCTACCGTCGGCGCCGCGCCGCCCGGCTCGACGAGGAGCTGCTCGCGCTGCGCGACTCGGCGCGCGACTACCGGCTGATCGCCGCGGCGCTGGGCCCCAGCAGCCGGGCGCCGCGCGGCCGGGACGAGGAGGAGCGCCTGCTCGCGATCGGCGGGGTCGGGATGATCGGCGACGCGACCAGCTGGGTGCTCGCGACGCTCAAGCGCTCGCTCGGCGCGATGACCGTGGCGCTGCTGTGGCTCGAGGACGACGGCGAGCGGATCAAGCTGAAGGAGGTCGCGTCCGACGCCGACGACATCACCGAGACCCCGCGGCTGCCGTCGGCCGGGATCCTCGGCGCGGTGCTGCGCGATCGCGCGCCGCTGCTGTGCGCCGCGACCAAGCCGGGCCAGCTGCCGTACTACGAGGGCGGGCGCGCGGGCGTGGCGCTGGTCGCCGTGCCGCTGATCGAGCACGGCCACCTGCGCGGCATCCTCGCCGCCGACCGCGAGCTGCCGTTCTCCGAGGCCGACCGCGACCTGCTCGCCGACGCCAGCGCCCAGGTGCTGCGCGTCGTCCAGTCCGAGCAGGTGTTCCGCGCGGTCGAGCGCGCCAAGTACGAGCACGAGCGGTTCTACCAGGCGACCGCGATGCTCGGCCGCGCGCTGACCGTCGAGCAGGTGATCGAGACCGCGTTCGACGCCACCGCCGCGATCGTCGACTACGACGCCGCGGTGATCGCGCTGTACGACAAGCCCAAGGCGCGCCACAAGATCGCCGCGGTCCGGGTCCGCCCGGGCGGCGAGGGCATGATCGCTCCGACCCAGCTGACCGACCTCGAGTTCAAGGACAACGCCGGCCTGGCGTCGATGGTGGTCAAGAACCGCCACTACCTGCCCGCGGGCGGCGAGCCGCGCGAGGTCACCGCGCCGGTCTACACCCGCAAGGTCAAGATCGAGGACGCGCGCTCGCTGCTGGTCCTGCCGCTGCTCGCCGCCGAGGAGCCGGTCGGCACGCTGACCCTGTTCGCCCGGGCCGAGAAGCGGTTCGGCAAGGACGTCCGCGAGATGCTCGCGGTGATCGCCAACCAGGTCGCGGTCTCGCTCGAGAACGGCTTCCTCTATCGCAAGATGGAGACGATGGCGACGACCGACGGCCTGACCGGGCTGACCAACCACCGCACGTTCCAGCAGCGGTTCGCCGACATGCTCGAGCGCGCGGCGCGCCACGGCCACAAGGTCGCGCTGCTGCTGTGCGACGTCGACTTCTTCAAGAAGGTCAACGACGGCTACGGCCACCCGGTCGGCGACGAGGTCCTGCGCCGGGTCGCCCGCGTGCTGCAGGAGGTGCCGCGCAAGATCGACATCCCGGCGCGCTACGGCGGCGAGGAGTTCGCGGTGCTGCTCGACAACGTCGACGTCGTCCAGGCCAAGCAGGTCGCCGAGCGCATCCGGATCGAGATCAGCAAGGTCGTGGTCGAGACCGAGAAGGGCCCGCTGTCGGTCACCGAGTCGATCGGCGTCGCCGCGTTCCCCGACGACGGCCGCGACCGCGCCACGCTGATCGAGCGCGCCGATCTCGCCCTGTACCACGCCAAGCACACCGGCCGGAACCGGGTCGTGACCTGGACCGAGTCGCAGGCCGAGAAGACCAAGAAGGCGAGCTGATCGGCACCTGGGGCAAGAAGTGACGATTCGGGGTCGACACCCGGCAATCCAGCCGTAGATTGATCCGGTGGTCGTCCGGTTCGTCGCGCTGCTGCTCACGTTGATCCTCGGGATCGGCGTGACGGTGGCCAGCGCCGCGCCCGGCGATCCTCGCGCCCCGGCCGCCTCGATGGTCGATAACACCGCGGATTCGCTGGATCTCGATCCGGCGATCACGGTGCGCCCAGTCGCGCTGGCCCGGCCGATCACGCCGCTGCTCGCGCCGATCTCGGTGGCGCCGCAGTCGCCGACCGGTCGCCTCCACGCCGTGCTCGTGTTTCGTCCGCCGCGCTGATCGCCCGCTGCGATTCGCTCGATTCACGAACCACCAGCTCTGGAGGCTGTATGTCTGCGCTCGTCGTTCCCGTCTGGGCCTGGGACCTGCTGGCGGGGCTCATGATCTGTTTGATCGCGATCGATCTGCTCGCGCACCGCGGTGATCACGTCGACTCGCGGGGCCGCGCGATCGCGTGGAGCGTCGGCTGGGTCGCCGTGTCGGTCGCGTTCGGCGGCTTCGTCGCCGCGTACTTCGGCGCCGAGGCCGGCGAGCAGTACTTCGGTGCGTACCTGCTCGAGAAGAGCTTGAGCATCGACAACCTGTTCTTGTTCGTCGTGATCTTCGGCGCGCTGGACATCCCGCGCGACGAGCAGCGCCGCGTCCTGACCTGGGGCATCGTCGGCGCGCTGATCACCCGGGCGGCGTTCATCGGGCTCGGCGCGGCGGTGCTGCACCGCTGGCACGAGATCACCTACGTGTTCGGCGGGCTCCTGGTGATCACGTCGCTGAAGATGCTGCGCGGCGGCGACGACTCGCCGAGCAAGCTCCTGGGCTGGCTCGAGCGCCGGCTGCCGTGGAGCCGCGAGCGGGCCGGGCATCACTTCGTGGTCCGGCGCGACGGCCGGTGGCTGGCGACGCCGCTCCTGGTCGCGCTGATCGCGATCGAGGCGACCGATGTCGTGTTCGCGCTCGACTCGATCCCGGCGGCGTTCGCGGTGTCCGAGGAGCCGTTCATCGTCTACAGCTCGAACGTGTTCGCCGTGCTCGGCCTGCGCGCGCTGTACGTCGTGCTGGTCGGCGCGCTCGGCGAGCTGCGCTACCTGAAGTACGGGCTCGCCGCGGTCCTGGCGTTCGCCGGCATCAAGATGCTGGTCGTGCGCTGGCTGCACATCTCGCCGGTCGCGTCGGTCCTGGTGATCGCGGCGGTGATCACCACCGCAGTGCTGGCGAGCGTCGCCGCCAACCGCCGCGAGCGCGGCGTCGCGCTGGTGCCGCCAACCGCCTGAACCGGCTGGCGGTTTCGAGATCTGCGCGAGATCTGGACGATCGATGTGCGATGGACAAACCGGCGGGCCGGCTCGCGCGTTGACATCCAGACAGATGCGCTCCCGATCTCGCTTGATCGCCGTCCTCGCCGCGTCCGTCACGGCCGCCGGCGCCTCCTCGCTCGCCTGCCACGACTCGTTCGCCGACGCCGGCAAGCGAGCCACGCCTGCCCCGGCGGGTGCGGCCCCCACGGCCACGATCGCCCTGGCCGGGCCGCCCGGCACGGTCACGCCGGTGACCAACCTGTTCGTCGCGACGTCGCGCGAGCCGGTGCCACGCGACCAGCCGTCGCCGTACTCGCTGACCGCGTCCGACGGCAGCGGCCTGACGCTGACCAAGGTCGACGCCAAGGCCGTCGTCGAGGGCCCGCTCGCGTTCACCGAGCTACACCTGTACTTCCACAACCCCGAGGCCCGGACCCGCGAGGGCACGTTCTCGATCACCCTGCCGGCCGGCGCGGCGGTGTCGCGGTTCGCGATGGAGAGCAACGGCCAGCTGCTCGAGGCCGAGATGGTCGAGAAGCAGCAGGCGCGCATCGCCTATGAAGACTTCCTGCACCGCAAGCAGGATCCGGCGCTGCTCGAGAAGGCCGAGGGCAACCAGTTCTCGGCGCGGGTGTTCCCGATCCCGGCCAGCGGCGACAAGCACCTCGTGATCAGCTTCTCGCAGGAGGTCTCGCCCGGCCGCTACACCTTGCCGCTGCGCGGCCTGGCCCGGGCGCAGCAGATCGACGTGCGCGTCCAGGTGCGCGGCGCGAGCGGCGCAATCGCCGAGCAGTCGATGCACGAGCGCAACTGGGTGCCGGATCGCGACGTGGTCGTCGATGGCACCCAGGTCGGCGCGCCGCAGGCGATCGCCGCGGGCGAGCTGACCGCGACCCGGATCAAGCTCGAGCTGCCGGCCGCCGCCGAGGCGCCGCGCGCGGTCACCCTGCTGGTCGACACCAGCGCGTCGCGCGGCCTGGGCTTTGCGGCCGCCGCCCGGCAGATCCACCAGCTGGTCGATCAGCTGGCCAAGGACTACGGCGGCGCGCTGCCGGTCCAGGTCGTCGCGTTCGACCAGGTGACGGCGCCGCTGTACCAGGGCCGCGCCGATCAGATCGGCAACATCGAGAAGAAGCTGACCGACCGCGGCGCGCTCGGCGCGTCCGACCTGGGCCAGGCGCTGCGCTGGCTCGCGCAGCACGCGCCGCTGGCCCGCGTGGTCGTGATCTCCGACGGCGTGATCACCGCGGGCGCGCAGCTCACCGAGCTGCCGGCCCTGGTCAAGCAGCTCGGGGCGCATGGCGTCGAGCGGCTCGACATGGCGCTGACCGGCGGCATCCGCGACGACCAGGCCGCGGCCGCGGTCGCCCACGCCGGCCTGGCCCACACCGGCGCCGTGCTCGACCTCGACAAGGGCGCGGGCGAGACCTCGCATCGCATCGGCCTCGCGGTCCGCACCGAGCTGCCGGTCACCGTCGACGGCGCGAGCTGGGTGTTCCCGCGGACGCTCGCCGCGGCGCAGTCGGGCGACGAGGTCACGGTGTACGCGCGGCGCGGCAAGCCGGGCGCGATCGGGCTCTCGATCGCCGGCGTGCGCAGCCATGCCAGGGCGAAGCGGAGCACTCCTGTGTATTCCACAAAATGCCGCGGCTGCCCACCTCTGCCCCTACGATCCAGCGCTGATGATCATCGCGAGCAGGAGCGCGGTGCTCGGATTCGTCG